>JAFLDI010000001.1 GCA_017302485.1 Burkholderiales bacterium
CCGCGGCGCTCGCCGCGTCATGGCGCGAGGCGCTGAAGGCGCGGGTCCCGCAACTCAGCTTTCGTTGATCGTCGGGCCGCACACGGCCCTGCGACGTCGACGTCGACCGAGACTTCTCGGCCGTCAACGCTTCTCGATTGCGGCAATGATCGGTGACCGGGACGAACGCGAGCGGGCTCTGGGCGGTTGGCCCAGCCAGCGGCCATGCCGCAGCAGCCAGAACGCGGTCACGAAGCTCCAGGCCACGGCGGCTGCAGGCAGCCAAACCGAAGCGGCCTGCGGCCAGAGCAAGGCGCATAGCCGGGCGAGCACGGCGGTCTGAAGCACCACATAGAGCAGGCGAGCGACACCGTCGATCGCGCGGGCGATTCCCTGGTGCGCGGCGCTTACGCGTGTCGCCATGGTCAGCAAGGTGCCGCCCAGGTAACCCATGCCCAAGGCGTGCAGGCCGGCGAGTCCGAGCCGCCTGGCGCTCTCATCGGACAACGCGGGGAGTGCCGCAGCCGTCAACAGCAGCAACGCCAGCAGCCACCACAAGGCCGCGCCGAAGAGCATCCTCAGCATGGGCGTGCGCATCGCGGGGTGTCCCACCCAGCAAAGTGTGAGGCCAGCACTGGCGACGCACACGACGACCAAATGGCCGAAGCCAACGAACCGCAGCCACGGGGGCAGCGGGGCCATGTTGGGCAACAACGCACCGACCACCTGAACAGGGACGAGCGATACCAGCAGCCACAGCGGCCAATGGGGCCAGCCTCGATCCAGCGCCGGCCACAGGCCATCGCCGAGGAATGGAAGCATGCGATGCGAGGCCGCCACGAACACCAAGACGGGTCCGCACCACAACCCGGCCTGTGCCAGAGGCTGCAGCCACTCCACGCAACCGGTGGCCAATGCCAGCGCTGCGGCCAAGAGTGTCAGCGCCATGGCTGCCATGGCGATGGTGATCAGAGCGACGTGCACGCGCTCTCCGGAGCGACCCGTGCGCAGCAGGGCCAGCGCCCGTTCGACCAGAAGCGACTTGCCAATCGCAGCCGCGAGCAACATGGCCGCAACGGCTCGAGCGTCCACCCCGGCAAGCGGCAGTGCCAGCAGCCAGCCTGCCGAAAACAATCCCACTCCCACGCAAAGCTGGCGCGTGTCGATAGGGGTGGTATGTAGCCACCGCGGACCTGCGGTGAACACGAAGCCGGCCACGAACAGGGGCATGGCGCCCAGGCTGAACCAGAGTCCGTGCCACGCCACCAAAGGCACCAGATGCTGAGAATCACCGGCGCGTGGCCCAGCGAGCAACTCGGCTGCCCACCAGCCGGCGCTGACCGCCCACTGCACGCCGGCCCAGAAGAAGCACAGCCGATGGGGCGAGCTGAGCAGCCGTTGGGCACGCCAGCTTGGCGCGCGGGTCGACTCGGCTGCAGCGGCCTCAGGGGGCGGAAAACTCATTCAGCAGACGCCAGACCCACGTCGGCCAGCCACCGCCGCCAGGCCAGAGCCGCCTGCCGAGCCAGTGTGCCGGACCGGGCCGCCGTCTCGGCGCGCAACGCGGGCACGTCGACGCCGGTCTGGGCAAGTTCCAGCGCGTGGCCCACCAGCCATCGCTCGAACGTGGCACTGTCCAGTTCGGGATGGCATTGCAGGCCCAGCACATGCTGCTGCCACCGGTAGGCCTGATGCCGGTACGACGCCGTGCTGGCCAGCAGCTGAGCACCTTCGGGCAGGTCGAAGGTGTCGCCGTGCCAGTGCAGCATCGAGGTCAACCTGCCGGCCAGCGGAGCCAGGGCCGAAACGCGCCCCGCAGCGCTCAGCTGCAGCGGCGTCCAGCCGAGTTCCTTCGAAGGCCCTGGGTACACGCGAGCGCCCAGCGCGGCGGCGATCAGCTGAGCTCCCAAGCAGATGCCGAGCGTGGGCCGACCGGCCAGCATACGCGTTCGCAGCCATCCGATCTCGTGCGCGAGCCAGGGGTAGGCGGCGACCTCGTAGACACCGATGGGGCCGCCCAACACCACGACCAGGTCCGGGGCGACGGGATCGACATGGGCCAGATCCGGACTCCAGCCGTCCAGATAGTGGGGCGCGATGCCGGATTGGTCCAGAACGGGAGCGAGGGTGCCGAGGTCCTCGAATGCGACGTGCCGGATGGCGAGGCTGCGTGTCACGATGAAACCGGCTCCCGAGGTCTGGGGGCTGAGGAGGTCATGGCACCGCCGCCTGCCGCGTGCGGCCCAGAAACCCCGAAACCAGCCCAAGAAGCGCCGTGCACCAGGCCGCCACCGCGATCGAGAGGAACATGCGCGGAACGGCATCGAGGAACCCGATCCCCATTGCCTCGATCATGCGCTCCGTGCTCGCAGCGTACCTGCTGAGCGGGAGCAACGCGCCCCAGTAGAACGTGCATAGCGCAGCGGAAGGCGCCGGTAGGCACGGCGCCACAGCGCCGTGCTCGTGGTGAAGCGTCGTGGGAGTGACTCTCCATGTTTCAACGACGCCGGCTCAGGTCGACTTGACCGTCTGAAGTGACGATTGCGAGCGGTACAAGGCGGCCACCAGGTCCGACTGGGTCACCATGCCGGAGAGCCGGCGCTGCGCGTCGACGACGGGCAAGTGGTGCATGCCCTCGTCGGAGAGCCTGGGCACCAGCTCGACCACTGCGTCTTCCTCTGTCACGGTGTGCACGGGGCTGGTCATGATCTGCCCGACGACCTCGGCCTTGTCGGAGTAATCGCCCGGCGTGGGCGCCAACAGCTTGCGGATGCGCTGCCCCAGGCTCAGGTGATCGCGCGGGTCCAGCCGGGCGTGCTTGAGGAAGTCCACCAGTGTGACGACGCCGATCACCCGCCGGGCACGGTCCACCACGGGCAGCGCCCGGATGCGGTGGCGGTGGAGCAAGGTCCAGGCTTCCTGCAGCGGTGTGGCGAATTCAACCGTGACCAGATCGCGCGACATGATGTCGGCGCAGCGCACCTTGCCGAACTGCCGCTCCCAGGCCAGCCCCTGGGCGTGCCGCAACACCTGTTCCAGCGACTGGCTGTCGATGTCGAACAGCTCATTGAAGCTGCGCAATGCGGCGTCCAGGTCGTCGGTGGTCATGCCGATGCGGTCCTGCGGCGCCGCATCGGCCGTGCGATGGCGGTTGGCATGGACCACCGGATGCGGTGCCACGTGGTTGTGCGTCAGGCGCCGCCAGACCAGCGCGCACGCGACGAGCATTGCCGAGTTCAACGCAATCGGCGCCAGCGCGAACCCGTATCCCAGCTGGTGCACCTCGGCGCCACCCACCACCGCCGTGAGGGCCACCGCGCCGCCTGGCGGATGCACGCAACGCAAGGGGAACATCAGCGCCAGTGCCAGGCCGGCGGCCAGCGCAGCGGCCACGGGCGAGGCGCCCATGGTGCGGTAGATGAACACACCGACCAGCGCGGCCGTGAGATTGCCCACCACCGCCGGCCAGGGCTGGGCCAGCGGGCTGCTGGGAACGGCGAACAACAGCACCGCCGAAGCGCCCATCGGCGCGCCGAGCCACACCGAGTCGGCCCCCCACGCCCACCAGCTGAAGCCACCTGTCAGCAGAAGCCCAAGCACGGCCCCCGCAACATCGCGCGTTCGCTCGCGGGCATCGACGGTCTGCCGCTGGAAGCCCAGCCACAGCAGCCCTCGGCTGTTTTCCAGCAGATTCTTCATCGTCGCGCAGGGAGTCAGGATGGTCCAGACGCGTGACTATCCCACGAAAGTTGTCCGGGGCCCTATTGGACCCGATCCACGATCATCGACTTCGCGATGGCGATGCCGGATCTCAACGCGCCCGCAGCCGTCGCGTCCTCGGTCACGTACTCCGCCGACTGTTCATGAGGAGCGTTGGCGGGTGCATGCACCACCACCTGCACATAGCTTCCAGAACCATTGGCAATGGTTCTGGCCCTGACCTCGAAAACGCAGCCCCAGTGGGCCGACTGCGCGTACGCATGCTGGGGCGCGTCCGACGCGAGGCATTCGTCTGTGCGGGGGCTCATTGCGCGGGAGGGGGCTCGGTCCCCGTTACAGCACCCTGCACAGGGACAGTCTCGGCGCCAGCGCCTGCCGGCGGCTGCGGGTGGGTTCCCCAACTCTCCCAGTCCGCTCCGAAGAGTTCGGACGGATGAAGAGTGGCCACGCTCCCGTTCCCGCACATCATCGAATCGGCCGCACAGTACCGGTCGCATCCCCAGCAGATCCGCTCAGGATGCGCAGGCTTCACCGGGAACCGCTTGCTCATCGCGCGGCCGCTACCCTTGCCGTGCAAGCGAACTGTCGAACTGCGGGAACAGCACTGTGTTCTCCAGTTGAATATGCTTCTGCAGGTCTTCGGCAAAAGTCTTCGTTGCCGTGCAGAGCCGAACCCATGTTCTGCAGGCGCCCGCCGGCGGCGTGGCTTGCCGCGTCAGTGCCATCAGCTGCGTCAGCCGGTGGGCGTGTTCCTCATGCTCCGACATCATCACGCAGATGGGGTGGGTCACGAAGGAGCTTCCGCCTCGCGCCAGCATCGGAAAGAGCACGCCTTCTTCCTTGGCCATGTGATCCAGCAATTCCGAGTGCATCTGCTGCAGAAGCACGGTCAGACCCCGCGGCACGTCCGGATGATCCGCATGGACGGATTCCACCTTGGTTGCCAGCTCGATCAGTTCGGGCAGCTGCTGACGGTGGACCTCGTGGAAGCGCTGCAGGATGTACTCGATCAGCGCCGAAGGCTCGGTGGGTTCTGTCTTGCCGGCCGCGCCGCCGGGTTCGGGTGTGCCGCCTTCAGAGAAACGCGACTCGACCCGCTCGATGTTCTGACGATGGGCCTGCAGCATCGCCTCCAGGTCTGCGCGTGCTTGCGGGACATCCAGCCGGGGGAGCAAGGCTTCGAGCTTTCGCACGACCCAGGCTTGACCCCGATTGAGGAACTGCAGGCGATCCTCGACATCGGCGATTGCCATGGCCTTGCCATGGAAGGCGCCCGTCGCGCTCGAAGGCGTGGCGCCGAGGGACTTGATCGTCCGCATCAGCATGCCGCACCAGTGCACTTCGTCCTTGTGAATGTCGGCCACCAGGGCGGCCAGCTCCTGTGAGTGGATCTCGCGGCCTGTCTCCATGGCCACGCGCGCTCCTGCGCGCTCGGCTTCGAGCAGTTCATTGAGCGCGGCCAGCAACTCGACGCGAGCGGTCTCATCGAGCGAGGGCCGATTCCGCTGCGGTGAATGTGGATCCATGACTTCTTAACCTCGTTGTCTAGGCGATGAGGGCCGTCCGCGCACCCGCAGCAGCGGACTGGCAGAACAGGGGAAACAACACCTCGTCCTCGAGGCGGATGTGTTCGGCCAGCTCGCGGGCGAAGTCGTCGGCGCCTTGGATGAGCTGGATCAGCGTCTGTTGCGCCGCGCCCGTCGCATCGGTCGCGCGAAGTTGGCTCTGCAACTCCTGTACGGCCGGCAGATGCTCGCCGTGCTCTCGATGCAGATCCTCGATCAGGCGCCCGATGAGCGTGTTGCCGCCCTGTTCCATCATCGGGAAGAGCCGCATCTCCTCCTTGAACATGTGCTGCTCGAGCGCATTGCCGATCGAGGCCAGTTGCTCGACCACGCCGACATGGAGACCGAGCGCGACGGCCTGGCTGGCCAGGGGCAGCAACTGCGCAAGCGATCGCCGATGGGTGTCGTGGTAGCGGGTCTGGATGTGCTCGATCAGTGTCGCCGCCTGGGCGGCAGGATCGATGCGAGAAGCGTGTTCAGCGGGCATGGCCGGGCCAGTCTGGGCGAGCTGGCGACGTTGCAACGTTGACGCAAGTCAACAGCCCGGGCAAAACCGCCCGGAATAGTTCTTCAGAACTATGTACCGGCGTGGCCCCATCGTTCTTCTGCCGTGCCGCCCCTAGCCACCGGTCGGATGGTCACGGACATCGGCCGGGCGGACAGTCTCGCCAACCCCGGTCGAGTCAGCATCATGGCTTCCCATACCAATCCCACCGCCATCCCAGCCGTTATCCCACGCCAGGCGTGGTCCGTGCTCGTCGTGAGCACGCTGGCGTTCACCGTCTGCTTCATGGTCTGGATGATGTTCGGCGTCATCGGGATTCCGCTGAAGAAGACTCTGGGCCTGTCCGCTACCGAGTTCGGCCTGCTGACCGCCACCCCGGTGCTCACGGGTTCGCTGATCCGCGTGCCCCTGGGCATCTGGACCGACCGCTACGGCGGCCGCATCGTGATGGCGCTGCTGATGGCTGCCACGGTGCCGGCGATCTGGCTGATGAGCTACGCCACCGCCTACTGGCACTTCCTGGTCATCGGCCTGTTCGTGGGTCTGGCGGGCGGCTCCTTCTCGGTGGGCACGCCCTATGTGGCGCGCTGGTTTCCGAAGTCCCGACAGGGCATGGCGATGGGTGTGTACGGTGCCGGCAACTCCGGTTCGGCCGTCAACAAGTTCGCTGCGCCGGTGCTGCTGGCCATCGGCGGCTGGACGCTGGTGCCGCAGGTCTACGCCGCGGTGATGCTCGGCACCGTCATCCTGTTCTGGCTGGGCAGCGCCAGCGATCCCAAGCACAGGGTGCCGTCGAGCGTGAAGTTCACCGACCAACTGAAGATGCTGAAGGACCCCAAGGTGCTGAAGTACTGCCAGTACTACAGCATCGTCTTCGGTGGCTATGTTGCGCTGGCCCTGTGGATGGTGCAGTACTACGTGGGCGAGTTCGGCCTGTCGATCCAGGCCGCCGCCCTGCTGGCCGCCTGTTTCAGTCTGCCTGGTGGCGTGCTGCGCGCTGTGGGCGGGATTCTCTCTGACAAGTTCGGCGCCCATCAGGTCACTTGGGGGGTGCTTTGGGTCAGCTGGGTGTGCCTGTTCCTGCTGAGCTACCCGCAGACCGAGTTCACGGTGCTCACCGTCAACGGCCCCCGCACCTTCCAAGTGGGCCTGAACGTCTACGTATTCACAGCGCTGATGTTCATCCTGGGCATCGCCTGGGCCTTCGGCAAGGCCAGCGTCTTCAAGTACATCGGCGACGACTACGCCGGAAACATCGGCACCGTCAGTGGCATCGTGGGCCTGGCAGGTGGCCTTGGGGGCTTCGTGTTGCCGATCCTGTTCGGTGCATTGATGGATCTGACCGGCATCCGCTCGAGCGCCTTCATGCTGCTGTACGGCGTGGTTTGGGTCTCGTTGATCTGGATGTACTGGACCGAGGTGCGCAAGACCGAAATGATGGGCCGCAACGCGCCCGCATCGCCCCTGTCGCGCAGCTTCGCGCGCTGAGGGCAAGGAGAACTCTCATGAATGCCACCACCACGGCAACACAGGGGACGGCCAAGCATGGCGGCTCAGCGGCCGAAATCGCCGACTGGCGCCCCGAGGACAACGCCTTCTGGGAGGGCACCGGGAAGAAGGTGGCCTACCGCAACCTGTGGATCTCGATCCCCGCGCTGCTGTGCGGCTTCGCGGTCTGGGGCATGTGGGGCATCATCGCCGTGCAGATGCTCAACCTGGGCTTTCCGTTCACCCAGGACGAGCTCTTCACGCTGACCGCCATCGCCGGCATCGCCGGCGCGACGATGCGCATCCCGGCCTCGTTCCTGATTCGCCTGGCCGGCGGGCGCAACACGATCTTCCTGACCACCTCGATGCTGCTGGCGCCGGCCATCGGCACCGGCATCGTGCTGCAGCACAAGGACTGGCCGCTGTGGGCCTTCCAGCTGATGGCGCTGTGGTCGGGCGTGGGCGGCGGCAACTTCGCCAGTTCGATGTCCAACATCAGCGGCTTCTTCCCGAAGCGGCTGCAGGGCACGGCGCTGGGCCTGAACGCGGGCCTGGGCAACTTCGGCGTCACCACGATGCAGATCGTCATCCCGCTGGTGATGACCGTGCCGCTGCTGGGCGCCTTCGGCGGAGAGCCGATGACGCTGCTGAAGGACAGCGGCTGGATCTTCGGGAAGATCGCCGCCGGCACGCCCACCTGGGTGCAGAACGCCGGCTTCGCCTGGGTGTTCTCGCTGGTGCCGCTGGGCGCGCTCTGCTGGTTCGGCATGAACAACCTGAGGACGGTGTCGCCGAACTCCGGCTCGCCGGTCGTGGCCTTCGCCAAGATCACCTACCTGTACACGCTGGCCTTTGTCCCGACGATCTTCATGCTCTGGCTTTACCTGCCCAAGCCCACCGGCCTGGGGCTGCTGAACATGTGGGTGGCGATTCCCCTGGACATCCTGATGGCGCTCGCCGTGGTGCGACTGGCGGCCTTCGGCGAGATGAAGGAGGGCGTGAAGAAGCAGTTCGCGATCTTCAAGGACAAGCACACCTGGTCGCTGACCGCGCTGTACATCGTCACCTTCGGTTCGTTCATCGGTTTCTCGATGGCGCTGCCGCTGTCGATGAAGGTCATCTTCGGCGTCAGTCACGTGCCCGATGCCAACGGTGTGATGCAGCACACCCTGAACAACCCGAACGCGCCGACCATCCTGGCCTATGCCTGGATCGGCCCCTTCGTCGGCGCGGCCACTCGGCCCATCGGCGGCTGGATCTCCGATAAGGTGGGCGGCTCGATCGTCACGCAGGTGATCACCGCGGTGATGGCCCTGGCCGCCGTCGCGGTCGGCTACGTGATGATGCTGGCCTACGGCTCGGCCACGCCGGAGCAGTACTTCCCGATGTTCCTCGGGCTCTTCCTGGTGCTGTTCTTTGCCAGCGGCATCGGCAACGGTTCCACATTCCGCACCATCGGCGTCATTTTCGACCGTACCCAGGCGGGCCCGGTGCTGGGCTGGACGTCGGCGGTCGCCGCTTACGGCGCCTTCATCGCGCCGGTGCTGATCGGCCAGTACATCAAGGCAGGCGCACCGCAACTGGCGTTCTACGGCTTCGCGGTGTTCTATGCCCTGTGCCTGGTGCTGAACTGGTGGTTCTACCTGCGCGGCAACGCCTACGTGAAGAACCCCTGAGCGTACCCCGGTCAGCGCTCACCTCGATTCGCCATGTCCGCCGCGATCATCCACCACTGGAATCCTGAAGACCCGGTCTTCTGGGAGCGCCAGGGCGAGGCCGTTGCGCGTCGCAACCTCTGGCTGTCGATCCCGGCGCTGGCGCTGTCGTTCGCGGTGTGGATGCTTTGGTCGGTGGTGGTGGTTCATCTGCCCGCGGCTGGCTTCCGATACAGCACCAACCAGCTGTTCTGGCTGACGGCGCTGCCCGCCCTCTGCGGTGCCACGCTGCGCATCTTCTATGCCTTTGCCGTGCCGGTGATTGGCGGCCGCCGCTTCACTACGCTGGCCACCGCGAGCCTGCTGCTGCCGGCCGTGGGCATAGGCCTGGCCGTGCAGGATCCGTCCACGCCATTCGAATGGATGGTGGTGCTGGCGCTGCTGTGTGGGCTGGGTGGAGGCAATTTCGCCAGTTCCATGGCGAACATCAGCTACTTCTTTCCCAGCGCACGCCAGGGCTATGCGCTCGGCCTGAACGCGGGGCTAGGTCACCTCGGCGTGGCCGGTATGCAGCTGCTGGTGCCGCTGGCCATCAGCGCGAGTGTCTTCGGGATCTTCGACGGTCCGCCTCAGTCGACGGCGCAGGGACCGATGTGGCTGCAGAACGCGGGCTTCATCTGGGTGCCGCTCATCCTGGCCAGCACGGCTGCGGCCTGGTTCGGCATGGACGACCTCGCCGACCGTCACACCGGAATGGCCGAGCAGGCGGTGGTCTTCACCCGCCGGCACAACTGGCTGATGTGCTGGCTCTACCTCGGCACCTTCGGCAGCTTCATCGGCTTCTCGGCGAGCCTGCCGATGCTGGCCCAGAGCCAGTACCAGCGCGCCGATGCGATGCACCTGGTCTGGCTGGGGCCGCTGATCGGCGCCGTGCTGCGCCCGTTGGGGGGCTGGATGGCCGATCGCTGGGGCGGCGCGCGCGTCACCTTCTGGGTCTTCGTGCTGATGGCTCTAGCCGCCTTGGTCGCTCTGCTGTGTCTGCCGACGGCGAGCGTCTCGGGCTCGGAGGTGTCGAGCAGCGGCTACACCGGTTTCCTCGCGGCCTTCGGTCTCCTGTTCGCGGCGTCGGGCCTCGGCAACGGCAGCACCTTTCGGATGATCTCCAGCCTGTTCGTCGCCGAGCGCCTGAAGAGGGCCGATGAACTGCCCTCGGCGCGTGCGCAGGCTGCGCGCGAAGGTGCAGTGGAGGCCGCAGCGGCGCTCGGTTTTGCCAGCGCCATCGGCGCCTACGGCGGCTTCTTCATCCCCAAGAGCGTGGGCTCGTCGCTGGCGATCACCGGCAGCGCCTCGGCGGCGCTGGTGATGTTCATCGGCTTCTACCTTTCCTGCATCGCGTTGACCTGGTGGGCGTACAGCCGCCGCAACGCGCCTTACCCCTGCTAGTTCATCTGCTGGATCCCGCACGCGGAAGACCCATTCCAAGCCTTCAAGGACGACGACATGAGCCACTTTCTGGACCGCCTCACCCACTTCTCGCTGCCCAAGGAGACCTTCGCCGGCGACCATGGCCTGACCACCGGTGAGGACCGCACCTGGGAGGACGCCTACCGCAACCGCTGGGCCCACGACAAGATCGTGCGCAGCACGCACGGCGTGAACTGCACCGGCTCGTGCTCGTGGAAGATCTACGTCAAGGGTGGCATCGTCACCTGGGAGACCCAGCAGACCGACTACCCGCGCACGCGCTGGGACATGCCCAACCACGAGCCGCGTGGCTGCGCGCGCGGCGCCAGCTACAGCTGGTACCTGTACAGCGCCAACCGCGTGAAGTACCCGATGGTGCGCGGCCGCCTGCTCGAGCGCTGGCGCGCGGCGATGAAGACCGCCAAGACGCCGGTGGACGCCTGGGCCACCATCGTCGAGAACCCCGAGGCGCGGCGCGACTACCAGAAAGTGCGCGGCATGGGTGGCTTCGTGCGCAGCAGCTGGGACGAGGTGAACCAGATCATCGCAGCCAGCAATGTCTACACGATCAAGAAGCACGGCCCCGATCGGGTGATCGGCTTCTCGCCGATTCCGGCGATGAGCATGGTCAGCTACGCCGCCGGCAGCCGCTACCTCAGCCTGATCGGCGGCGTGTGCATGAGCTTCTACGACTGGTACTGCGACCTGCCGCCCAGCAGCCCGCAGGTGTGGGGCGAGCAGACCGATGTGCCTGAATCGGCCGACTGGTACAACAGCACCTACATCATCGCCTGGGGCAGCAATGTGCCGCAGACGCGCACGCCCGATGCGCACTTCTTCACCGAGGTGCGCTACAAGGGAGCGAAGACGGTGGCCGTCACGCCTGACTACAGCGAGGTCGCCAAGCTCGCCGACATCTGGCTCCACCCCAAGCAGGGCACCGATGCCGCGCTGGCGATGGCGATGGGCCACGTTGCGCTCAACGAGTTCTACTTCAAGCAGCGCAGCCCGTATTTCGACGACTACGCGCGCCGCTACACCGACCTGCCGCTGCTGGTGATGCTGAAGGAGCACACGCTGCCCGACGGCCGCAAGACGCTGGTGCCCGACCGCTACCTGCGCGCCTCGGACTTCAACGGCAAGCTCGGCCAGCAGAACAACCCCGAGTGGAAGACCGTGGCCTTCGACACCGGCGGCCGCGCGGTGCTGCCCAACGGCAGCATCGGCTTCCGCTGGACGCCCGAGGGCGGCCCCGACCAAGGCAAGTGGAACCTCGAGAACAAGGAGGCGCGCCACGGCACCGAGGTCAAGCTGAAGCTGTCGGTCCTTGAAGACGGCGATCAGGCGCACGAGGTGGTGGACATCGGCTTGCCGTACTTCGGCGGCGTCAGCAATCCGCACTTCACGACCAATGTGCAGAACGGCGAGGTCAACTTCGTCAAGGTGCCGGCGGTGCGGCTGCGCCTGGGCAAGGAAGGCGATCACCGCGAAGCGCTGGTGGCCACGGTGTTCGACCTGCAGGCCGCGCAGTACGGCATCGACCGTGGGCTGGGCAGCGGAGCCAAGAGCTACGACGACGACGCGGCCTACACGCCGGCCTGGGCCGAGAGCGTGACCGGTACGCCGCGCGACCAGATCATCACCGTGGCGCGGCAATTCGCCGAGAACGCGCACAAGACGCATGGCAAGAGCATGGTGATCATCGGCGCGGCGATGAACCACTGGTACCACTGCGACATGAACTATCGCGGTGTCATCAACCTGCTGATGATGTGCGGCTGCATCGGCCAGAGCGGCGGCGGCTGGTCGCACTACGTGGGCCAGGAGAAGCTGCGCCCGCAGACCGGCTGGACGGCGCTGGCCTTCGCGCTGGACTGGATCCGACCGCCTCGCCAGATGAACAGCACCAGCTTCTTCTACGCGCACACCGACCAGTGGCGCTACGAGAAGCTCGGCATGGAGGAGATCGTCTCGCCGCTGGCCGACCGCAAGGCCTTCGGCGGCAGCATGATCGACTACAACGTGCGCGCGGAGCGCATGGGCTGGTTGCCCAGTGCGCCGCAGCTCAAGACCAATCCGATGCAGGTGGTCAAGGATGCCACCGCGGCCGGCCTGGACCCGAAGGACTACGTCGTGCAGGCGCTGAAGGACGGCACGGTCGCGATGAGCTGCGAGGACCCCGACGCACCGCAGAACTGGCCGCGCGTGATGTTCGTCTGGCGCAGCAACCTGCTGGGCTCGTCGGGCAAGGGCCACGAGTACTTCTGCAAGCACCTGCTGGGCACGGAGAACGGCATCCAGGGCAAGGACCTGGGCGCCGACGACGCCAAGCCATCTGAAGTGAAGTGGCACGCCGAGGCCCCGGTCGGCAAGCTCGACTTGGTGGTGACGCTGGACTTCCGCATGAGCACCACCTGCCTGTACAGCGACATCGTGCTGCCCACCGCCAGTTGGTACGAGAAGAACGACCTCAACACCAGCGACATGCACCCCTTCATCCACCCGCTGAGTGCCGCGGTGGACCCGGTGTGGCAAAGCCGCAGCGACTGGGAGATCTACAAGGGCTTTGCGAAGGCCTTCAGCGAAGTCTGCGTCGGCCACCTGGGCGTCGAACGCGAGGTGGTGCTGACGCCGCTGATGCACGACAGCGCGGCCGAACTGGCCCAGCCGTTCGACGTGAAGGAGTGGAAGAAGGGCCAGTGCGATCTGATCCCCGGCAAGACCGCGCCGCAGATCGGCGTGGTCGAGCGCGACTACCCGAACGTCTACAAGCGCTTCATCGCGCTCGGCCCCTTGATGGACAAGCTGGGCAACGGCGGCAAGGGCATCGGCTGGAAGACCGGTACCGAGGTGGAGCAACTCGGGCAGCTCAACGGCACGACGCTGACCGAGGGCGTGACGCAGGGCATGCCGAAGATCGTGACCGACATCGACGCCTGCGAGGTCATCCTGCAGCTCGCGCCAGAGACCAACGGCCATGTCGCGGTGAAGGCCTGGGAAGCCCTGGGCAAGCAGACGGGTCGCGACCATACCCACCTGGCGCTGTACCGCGAGGACGAGAAGATCCGCTACCGCGACGTGCAGGCGCAGCCGCGCAAGATCATCAGCAGCCCGACCTGGAGCGGCATCGAAAGCGAGACCGTCAGCTACAACGCCGGCTACACCAACGTGCACGAGCTGATCCCCTGGCGCACGCTCACCGGGCGCCAGCAGTTCTACCTGGACCACCCCTGGGTGATCGCCTTCGGCGAGGCCTTGAGCAGCTACCGTCCCCCGGTGGACCTGAAGACGACGGCCGGCATCCACAACATCAAGCCGAACGGGCACCAGGAGATCCTGCTCAACTTCATCACACCGCACCAGAAGTGGGGCATCCACAGCACCTACAGCGACAACCTGCTGATGCTCACTCTCAACCGCGGGGGCCCGGTGGTGTGGCTGAGCGAGGACGACGCCAAGCGCTCGGGCATCGAGGACAACGACTGGGTCGAGGTCTTCAACATCAATGGCGCCATTGCGGCGCGTGCGGTGGTCAGCCAGCGCGTCAATCCCGGGATGCTGCTGATGTACCACGCGCAGGAGAAGATCGTGAACACGCCCGGTTCGCAGATCACCGGCGTGCGCGGCGGCATCCACAACAGCGTGACGCGCATCGTGCTCAAGCCCACGCACATGATCGGTGGCTACGCGCAGTTCAGCTACGGCTTCAACTACTACGGAACCATCGGCACCAACCGCGACGAGTTCGTCGTGGTGCGCAAGATGGCCAAGGTCGACTGGCTGGACACGCCCGCCGACGACCACCTCTCCGCCGCCTATCAAGGCCAGGGCGAGAACCCCTGAACCGGCCGATCACACAAGGAGCATCGCAATGAAAGTACGCGCACAGATCGGCATGGTGCTGAACCTGGACAAGTGCATCGGCTGCCACACCTGCAGCGTGACCTGCAAGAACGTGTGGACCAGCCGCCCCGGCGTGGAGTACGCCTGGTTCAACAACGTCGAGACCAAGCCGGGCATCGGCTACCCCAAGGAGTGGGAGAACCAGGACCGCTGGAACGGCGGCTGGGTGCGCAAGGCCGATGGTTCCATCGTGCCGCGCCAGGGCGGCAAGTGGCAGCTCTTGATGAAGATCTTCGCCAACCCCAACCTGCCGCAGATCGACGACTACTACGAGCCCTTCACCTTCGACTACGACCATCTGCAGTCGGCGCCCGAGATGCAGCACGCGCCCACCGCCCGGCCGCGCAGCCTCATCACCGGCAAGCGCATGGAGAAGATCGAGTGGGGCCCGAACTGGGAGGAGATCCTGGGCGGCGAGTTCGCGAAGCGATCGAAGGACAAGAACTTCGACGCGATCCAGAAGGACATCTACGGCCAGTTCGAGAACACCTTCATGATGTACCTGCCCAGGCTGTGCGAGCACTGCCTGAACCCGGCTTGCGTCGCATCGTGCCCGTCGGGGAGCATCTACAAGCGCGAGGAAGACGGCATCGTCCTGATCGACCAGGACAAATGCCGCGGCTGGCGCATGTGCGTCAGCGGTTGCCCGTACAAGAAGATCTACTACAACTGGAAGAGCGGCAAAGCCGAGAAGTGCATCTTCTGCTACCCGCGCATCGAGGCCGGCCAGCCCACGGTGTGCAGCGAGACCTGCGTCGGCCGCATCCGCTACCTGGGTGTGCTCCTCTATGACGCCGACCGCATCCAGGAGGCGGCCAGCGTCGAGCACGACAAGGACCTGTACCAGGCACAGCTCGACATCTTCCTGGACCCGAACGATCCGAAGGTCATCGCGCAGGCGCGGGCCGACGGCATCCCCGACAACTGGCTGGAAGCCGCGAAGAACAGCCCGGTCTACAAGATGGCGGTGGACTGGAAGGTGGCGCTGCCGCTGCACCCCGAATACCGCACGCTGCCGATGGTGTGGTACGTGCCGCCGCTCAGTCCGATCACCGCCGCGGCCAACGCCGGCCAGGTCGGCACCAATGGCGAGATCCCCGACGTCAACCAGCTGCGCATCCCGGTCAAGTACCTCGCCAACCTGCTGACCGCGGGCGACACCGTGCCAGTGGTGCGTGCGCTCGAGCGGATGCTGGCGATGCGCGCCTACCAGCGGGCCAAGCACGTCGACGGCAGCGCCAATCAGGCCGCTATCGAACAGGTGAAGCTCAGCGTGAACCAGGTCGAGGAGATGTACCGCGTGATGGCCATCGCCAACTACGAGGACCGTTTCGTCATCCCGACCACGCATCGCGAGTACGCCGAGAACGCCTTCAACGTGCGCGGCGGCTGCGGCTTCAGCTTCGGCAACGGCTGCAGCGAAGGGGTCACCGAGACCAGCCTGTTCGGCAGCGAGAAGAAGCGCACCATCCCCATCAAGGCCACCGTATGAGCAAGCCCTTTCCCCTGACGCTGCGGGTGCTGGCGCACCTGCTGAGCTATCCGGACACTTCTCTGCGCGATCACTTGGCCGAGATGACGGCAGCGCTGCAACGCGAACGGGCGCTCGGCCCCGATCGCCTGGAAGAACTGTCGGCCTTGATGCAGCACCTGCGCGGCGCGCGCGCGATGGACGTCGAGTCGCACTACGTCGAGACCTTCGACCGCGGCCGCGGCACGGCGCTGCACCTGTTCGAGCATGTGCACGGCGACAGCCGCGACCGTGGGCCGGCCATGATCGATTTGCTGCAGACCTACGAGCAGGCCGGCCTATACCTCGCGCCGGGCGAACTGCCCGATCACCTGACGGTGGTGCTGGAGTACGCCTCCACGCAGCCGCCCGCACAGGCCCGGGCCTTCCTGCGCGAGCTGACCCACATCCTGCAGGCGATCTTCAGCGCGCTGCTGCGCCGCGAGAGCCCCTATGCCAGCGTGCTGGCAGCGGTGCTCGAGCTGGCCGGGGAGAAAGCCCAGGCGGTGAAGATCCCCGACGAGCCCGGCCTCGATGAATCCTGGGAAGAGCCGGCGGCCTTCGGTGGCTGCTCCACCCAGGGCCAGGCCAGCCCGGGCCAGCCGCAACCGATCCAGATCGTGCGCGCAGCCGCGCGCCAGGCGTCCACCCAGCCGGGAGCATCGGCATGAACACCCTCCACACCATCGCCTTCACCGTCTACCCCTACGTCTGCTTGGCGTTCTTCCTGATGGGCAGCCTGGCCCGCTTCGACCGCGACCAGTACACGTGGAAGAGCGACAGCTCCCAACTGCTGCGCGCCGGCCAGCTGCGCTGGGGCAGCAACCTGTTCCACGGCGGGATCCTGTTTCTTTTCTTCGGTCACCTGTTCGGCCAGCTGACCCCGCACGCGGTGTACGGCCTGGTCATGACGTCCTCGCAGAAGCAGTTGCTGGCCGTGATCGCCGGCGGCGTGGCCGGCGGCCTGTGCTTCATCGGGCTGACGATGCTGTTGCACCGCCGGCTGTTCGACCCGCGCATCCGGCTCACCAGCCACCGCACCGACATCGCGATCCTGGTGATCCTGTGGGTGCAGCTGGCCATCGGCTTGTCGACGCTGCCGTCTTCGCTGCACCACGCATCAGAACCCACCACCATGCTGCGCCTGGCCGAGTATCTGCAGGGCATCGTGCTGCTGCAGCCCAATGCGGCGCTGGTCGCGGGCGTGGAATGGCATTTCCAGCTCCACATGCTGCTGGGCATGACGATCTTCCTGCTGTTCCCCTTCAGCCGCCTCGTTCACGTGTGGAGCGGCTTCGGCACCGTTGCCTACCTGTTCCGCCCGTATCAGATGGTGCGTTCGCGCCGGCTCAACGTGCCGGCCCGCCAGAACCTGCCGCGCCGCGCCGGCTGAGCGTGTGGCCCATCGACACAGGAGTACGCCATGGATGCATCGGTTTCCGGTCTCGCGCAGGTCAACGGCGTGGTGCTGGCCTATCCCAACGAGCAGTTGACGGCCGAGGCCCTGCGCCAGCGCGCTTGCGCCGAACTGCTTCGGCAGGCGGCCATTCGCGCCGGGCTGCTGGCCGAGGACGATCCGCTCCCGCTGGGAGGTGCAATGACCGAATCGGCCAGTGCGGCCATTGAACGGCTGCTGGACCGAGAACTCCACCTGCCCGAGCCGACGGAAGAAGCCCTGCGCCGCCACAACGCGGCTCAGCGGGGGCGCTACACGGTCGGGGAGCGGGTGCTGATGCGCCACATCCTGTTCGCTGTCACGCCGGGCGTGGATGTGAATGCCCTTCGGCAGCGCGCCGAGGCTTGCCTGCTGGACGTGCGCTGCGCGACGCCCGACAGCGAGGATCGCTTTGCGACCGCCGCGAGATCCACCTCCAACTGCCCCAGCGGGGCCGAGGGCGGCAACCTGGGCTGGTTGACCAGCCCCGAGTGCGCGCCCGAACTGGCCGGCGAGATCTTCGGCAAGCCCGAGATCGGCGTGCTGCCGCGGCTGGTGCACAGCCGCTTCGGGTTGCATGTCGTCGAGGTGCTGGCGCGCGAACCCGGGGTCGAGCCGCCGTTCGAGGCGGTGAAGTCCGCGGTGGCTCAGGCCTTGCGACAGCAGGCCTTTGCGACCGCGCTTCGCCAGTACCTGCAAATGCTCGCGGCCGGGGCGACGCTGGTGGGTGTCGACCTGGACGCCGCCACGTCGCCGCTGGTGCAGTAGCCGGAGGACCGAGCATGGCGCACCGGCATGCGTCCTCCGGGGAGATCGTCGAGCTGAAGGCGCTGGGCGATGCGCTGGAGCAGCACGTCACCCACGCGCTGATCAAGTCCGCTCAGCTGGAACTGGTCAGGCTCGTGCTTCCCGCCGGCAAGGCGCTTCGCGAGCACCGTGTCGCAGGGGAGATCACCGTGCTCTGCGTGGAAGGGGTGATCGACATCCGTGTCAACGGCAGCGACCGGCGGCTGGCCTCAGGCCAGCTCATTCACCTGGGTGCCGGCGAGCCGCACGCCGTGCGCGCGGTGACGAATGCGTCCGCGCTTCTGACGATCTGCCTGGTGGCGCCGTAAGGGTCAGTCCGGCAGTGCCTTCACCCCAGCTGCACCGCGCGGCCCTGGCGATCGAAGGGGATCATCCCGCCCAGGCCACCGGCCTTCACGGATTCGACCATGCCCTGCAAGGCGCTGTCGATCTGGCTGCTGCCAGGCGGCTGCTGTCCTGTGCCGGGCAGCGCGGCCGCGAAGACCAGCACCCACGGTTGACCCATTGCGGCGGCCTCTTCGCAAAGGGCTGCGAAGTCCGCCAACTCGGCGGGATCCTTGTCCACACACATCAAGGGCGACAGTTCCCCGGACTCGCCGGCTTCGAAACTCCGGCGTTGGTCTGGGGTGGCGTCCGCCGGAAGGCTGGCCCCGGCAAACACCAGCAGCAATCGCTGCGCTTCGGGCTGATGCCGCGCCGCGGCCAGCAGGTCGTTGAAATGGCTGATGCTCATGGTCGCGAGCTTATCCCCATCCCGGACCGTGTCTGAACTGCTGCCCTGGTACCCGCATATCAAAATGGCCCACATCTCGCTGGTCGTGGCCAGCGGCATGTTGTTCGCCTGGCGCGGCGCGATGGTCCTGGCTGGGCACGCCTGGGTCATGGGTCAGCGCTGGCGGGTGCTCAGCTACGTCATCGACACGGGGTTGCTGGTCGCGGGCGTCACGCTGTGGGCCACGCTCTCACTGAATCCGTTGATGCAGCACTGGCTGGCGGCCAAGCTCTGGCTCTTGCTTGTGTACGTGGTCCTCGGCTCGATGGCGCTCAAGCGCGCGCGGTCGCCCGTCGTCCGGCAGACCTGCTTTGTGGCCGCTCTGGCGGTCTACGGTTTCATGGCGTCCGTTGCATACATTCACGATCCGCTGGGGCTGCTTCTGCCCTGGGTGTCCCATGGCGGCTGAGACCCTGACATGGCCTGGAAGCGTCAGCGCCGAATGGGGTCTCCATTACACTGACGACATGCCAAGGTCATGGAATCTTTCCGCCAAGCTCGGGGCGATCGGCGCCGCGTTGCTGCTGATGGCCTTCGCCTCGATCGGGCTCACGCTGTGGGTGACCTGGCAGCTGGAAGGCGGCGCGGCGGCGGTCAACGAAGCCGGCCGCATGCGCATGCAGACCTGGCGCCTGGCGCAGACGTTGGAGCGCGCCGACGAGCGGCAGAAGGGTGCGCTGTTCGAGCAGTTCGACAGCAGCATCGGGGTGCTTCGCACGGGCGACCCGGCGCGGCCGCTCTTCGTTCCGCACGATCACGCCTCCCAGGAGGCCTTTGCCTTGGTGCAGCGAGAGTGGGATGTGCTGAAAGCCGCCTGGGGCACGTCGACGGCACCGGGTGCGGAGCGCGCGGCGCAGCAGGCCGACGCGTTCGTGAGCCGCATCGACACCTTCGTCTCCGCCATCGAGAAGCACCTGTCCGGCCTGACGGCGATCCTGAACGCCGTGCAGTTCGTGATGGTGGCTCTCACCATCGGCAGTGCGATCGCCTTGCTGTACTCCGCCTACCTGTTCATCTTCAATCCACTGTCCCGGCTGCAGGCCGGGCTCTCACGGGTGGAGAAGGGTGATCTGGCGGCGCGCGTCGTACCCGGTGCCGACGACGAGTTCGGATCGCTGGCCAAGGGCTTCAATCGCATGGCGGAGACGCTTCAGGGGCTGTACCAGAACCTGGAGGGCAAGGTCCAAGAGAAGACCGAGCGCCTCGAATCCCAGCGCGCGCGGCTCGAGGCGCTGTACGAGTCGGCCGCGTTCGTGGCCCGTGCTGACACGCTGGAAGCGCTGGCGCAGGGGATTGCCCGGCAGGTCCGGCAGGTGGCGCGGGCTGACGCCTCAGCCGTGCGCTGGTCGGACGAGGCCAACCGCAAGTACCTCCTGCTGGCCTCCGACTGCCTGCCCCAGTCGGTCATCGATGAGGAGCACTGCATCCCGACCGGTGACTGCCTGTGCGGCCAGCCCCAGTCGGGTGCGATGACGCGGGTGATCCCGATTCATTCGGAAGGCACGGCGTCGCGACTGGCCCATTGCGCGCGCGAGGGCTTCGAGTCCGTTGTCAGCGTGCCCGTCCGCCTGCACGAGCGACTGGTCGGCGAGATCAACCTCTTTTACCGCGATACCCGGCCGCTGGCCGATGAAGACCGTGTCCTGCTGGAGACCATCGCCAGCCACCTGGCCGGCGCCATCGAGAGTCTTCGGGCAGCGGCCCTCCAGCGCGAGACCGCTGTCGCCGAGGAACGCAGCTTCATCGCCCGGGAGCTTCACGATTCCATCGCCCAGAGTCTGGCGTTCCTGAAGATCCAGCTGGGTCTGCTGCGCAGTGACATCCGCAGCGCCGATCCGGCCCGCATCGAGAAGACGCTGGCCGAGCTGGACGCGGGCGTGCACGAGAGCCTGGGCGACGTGCGCGAGCTGCTGGTGCACTTCCGCACCCGCACCAATGCGGAAGACATCGCGCCCGCGCTGAAGACAACCCTGCAGAAGTTCGAGCACCAGACCGGACTGACCACCCACCTCGACATCGAAGGCGAGGGCATGCCACTTCCGGCGGACGTCCAGGTGCAGGTCCTTCACGTGGTGCAGGAGGCGTTGTCGAACGTGCGCAAGCATGCCCGTGCCCGCGAGGTGTGGGTGGAGGTGCAGCAGTCACCGCAGTGGCGCGTCGAGGTGCGCGACGACGGCTGCGGTTTCGAGGCCGACGGCACCGGGCCCGACGAGACCCATGTCGGCCTGCGCATCATGCGTGAACGCGCGCAGAACATTGGCGCCTCGGTGGAAGTGGCGTCGGTGCCGGGCTCGGGCACCTGTGTGGTCCTGAAGCTGCCGGAGCGGCTGGGGATGGCGGCGTGACCCAGCCTGAAGCCATCCGGGTGCTGGTCGTCGACGACCACACGCTGTTCCGTCGTGGATTGATCTCGTTGTTGTCCGGAGATGCGCGCTTCGAGGTGGTCGGCGAAGCCGGTGACGCGAACGAGGCGCACCAGCGGGCCCTCGCGACCCAGCCTGACGTGATCCTGCTGGACAACCACATGCCCGGTGTCAACGGCGTCGATGCGCTGCCGGGGTTCAAGGCCGCCGCGCCGCAGGCACGTGTGCTGATGCTGACGGTCAGCGAAGACGAGCGTGACCTGGCCGCGGCACTCCGAGGCGGCGCCCGAGGCTACCTGCTCAAGACCATGGACAGCGAGATGCTGGCGGCGATCATCCAGCGCACGATGGCCGGGGATTCGGTGGTGAGCCCCGAGATGACCAGCAAGCTGGTCAGCGCTTTCCAGGCCGGGCAGGGCGAGGCGATGCCGCCGCCGGCGATCGATCAGGACCCGATCCACAGCCTGTCGCCACGCGAACGCGAGATCCTGGCACTCATCGCCAAGGGGGCCAGCAACAAGGAAGTGGCGCGCGAACTGAGCATCGCCGAGGCGACCGTGAAGATCCATGTCCAGCACATCCTGCGCAAGCTGAACCTCAGCTCGCGCGTACAGGCCGCGGTGTACTTGGCCGGGCGGTCCGGATGACGATGCAGGCTGTGCCTCCGGGCCCGGATCCGCTGCCCGCGTCGGCTGGGCAGGACCTGTTGCACCTGCTCGGCCAGCGCTTCTCGACCGGACCCAAGTACCTCGCGGCGCCCGGACCGACCATGGAGGCTTGGATGCGCGCGGCCCGGGTCGCGGAGCGGGCACCGGACCACGGCGCGCTTCGGCCGTTCCGGTTTGTCATCGTCGGCGACGATCAGCGGCTTGCGCTATCAGAGTTGTTCGCGCAAGGTGCCCTGGAACGTGGTCAGCCGCCCGACGACGTCGAGAGGGCCAGGGCGCGGGCCTTCAACGGCCCCTGGGCTGGCCGCTCTCGTGGCCCGCATCTGCCCCGATGTCCCCGACGTGTTGGTGCACGAACAGTGGATGTGCGTGGGCGCTGGACTGATGAACTTCTTGAACGCCCTCCATGTGATGGGCTTCGCGGCGAAGTCCCTCAGCGGCCTCTCGGTGTCGGATGAAGCGATCAAAGCCGCCTTCTGCGACTCGGACGAGAGCCTGGCCTGCTGGATCGTTGCCGGGCGACTGCGGCAGCCAGCGCACCCCCGGCAGCGAGAGCCCGTCGCCCCTCTCCTGGAGACCTGGCGTCCGACAAAGGCCTGATGGGCTTCCGTGGACAGTCGAACCTAGATGCTGCAGGCGTTGCCCGGCGGGGTGACTTGCCGCGTTGGCCATGTGGTCGCGCCAACAGCAACGAAGTGACGCGCGAGGTCTGCATTGCCGAGGCGATCGTGAAGACCCATGTCAAGCACATCCTACGGCATCCGATTCTCCGCTCGCGCGTTCAGGCCGTGGTTTACCTCACGGGCTGTTCGGGTCGACGCGGGGCTCCACAGAGGCGGCGCCATTGGCATCTCACGGACACTTCTAGCCCGTGCTCCAAGCGCGCGGGCGCTTCATGCCGGCAATCTTGCAGGCCTGAGCGACGTAGCCGTAGGGAAACAGTTCAAAGAGGCGCTTTCGACCTTGGCCGGGGTATCGCTGTTCGAGGTGACGCATGACATGCCGGGCGTCGGGCGTGACCTGGCGCTCTTGCTGCTGTTCGCGCATGAAGCTGATCACGAACCAGTGATCGTCTGTCAATGCGATTCCCTGCTCAGCCGCGATCTGGCCAGCCCACGTTGAAGTCCAGTCGGTTGGCTCCACGAGATAGCCTTCTTCGTCTTGCCGGGGCATCATGGTCTCCTCCAGGAAAGAAAAGGGGTGCGCTTTCAGTTGCCGGTCGTCGCGC
The DNA here is from genome assembly GCA_017302485.1 of Burkholderiales bacterium. Lineage (GTDB taxonomy): Bacteria > Pseudomonadota > Gammaproteobacteria > Burkholderiales > Burkholderiaceae_C > Ideonella. Next base: position 23,063 of record JAFLDI010000001.1, read on the forward strand.
TCGTCCCTTGGGTGCGAATGAGAAGTCGGTTCAACGCTCAGCCACGCGAGTACGTCGGCGCCGCATCGCCACGCCGATGCGGTCCAGTTCGGTCTCGCCCAGCAGGCGTGCGGCCATGGGCAGCAGTTCGCCTTCTTCACGTCGGATGTGCGCCTCGTAGCGCTCAACGAAGGAAGAGACCAGTGCGGCGTCGACGATGTGGCCAGTCATCTCGCTGACGCTCAAGAGTTGAGGGCGCAGCGCGCCCCAGAGTTGCTCGAGCTTGCGGTGGTCGCCGCAAAGTGACGCGGTGAGTTCCCGAAGACACACCGCGTCCGACCCTGCCATCGATTCCAACAACGCCGGGAACAGATCGTGTTCCTCGTCTTCATGGTGGTGGCGTGCCGCTGAATCGAAGTAGCGCATGATGGCTCTGGCTGCTTCCTGCGCGTCACGGTCGGCGCCGTGACGCTGAAGGTGGGGCAAAAGGCGCTGCAGGGTGGCGCACTGGTGCTGGACGCGACCGTGACAGGCAGCCAGCATCTCCAGCGGCACTTCGAAGCCAACGGCGGGTGCGCTGTGGCCTGGGATGGCGTGGGTCATCGAGTGGAGTCTCCGATCGGTCGGTCTTCACGCGCCGCCTCGGGGGCGGGCTACGCGGCCGGCCTCGGTCTGTCCTGTCCCCAGCGCGCGCCGGCGGCTGGCCGGTGGCGCGATCGTCCGGCTTCGGGGCAGGGTGGGGCCCTGTGTCATATCCGCCAGCGTGGCGCCGTCCAGGGCCTTGAAGTAGCCGGCCAGCGCATCGTCGAAAAGGTGCTTCAGCCGGCAGGCCGGCGATAGCGTGCACGCGTTGGTCGTGGCGTCGAAGCACTCCACCAGGCGAAAGTCGGTCTCGGTGGCGCGCACCACATCGCCGATGCGGATCTGATCGGGCTCTGCCCGCAGCCGCAGCCCGCCGCCGCGTCCGCGCGTGGTCTCGAGCAGGCCACGGTGCGCCAGGTCGTTGACCACTTTCATCAGGTGATTCCGGGACAGCCCGTGCTGCTCGGCCAGTTCACCGATCGTGACCAGGCGGTCCCGATGTGCGGCGCAGTACATCAGCACCCGCAAGGTGTAGTCCGTGTATTCGGAAAGGCGCATGGAACCTCTTAAAGATGCATGCAGTGTATTGCTTTAAGGGCCGGATGTCATTAACATGCACACACCATACAGCTTTAGATTCGGCTTCGTCGCTTCCCCGAAGCCAGGTCTCCATCATGAAAAGCCCGTCAAGCGACATTCCTCTCGTCCCGCAGGCCGGCGTGCCGAGCGCTGACGCCAGGGCGCCGAGCATGGAGTTCCCGCTGCCTGGCTGGCCGCTGTTCCGGCTGGGCTTCCGTCCGTTCTACCTCGGCGCGGCGGCCTTCGCGGCGCTCGCGGTGCCGTACTGGGTCGCAGCCCTTCTGGGCGTGGCGGCGCTGCCGGCGACGATGCCCCCGCTGTTGTGGCACGCCCACGAGATGCTGTTCGGCTTTGCGGTCGCGGTGATCGTGGGTTTCCTGCTGACGGCCGGAAAGGCCTGGACCGGCTTGTCCACGCCGCGCGGCGCCACCCTGGCCGTGATGGCGGCAATCTGGCTGGCGGCGCGGCTGGCAGCGCTTGGTGCGCCGTACGCCGTGTACGCGTTGCTCGATGCCCTGTTGCTGCCTTGGGTGGCCGGAGTGTTGCTGCGGGTGCTCTGGAAGTCGGGGAACCGCCGCAATCTCCCGTTGGGTGCCGTGGTCGTGCTGCTGGCGTCCTCCAACCTCGCGTTTCATGCGGCGACGCTGGGATGGTTCAGCATCGACCCCCTGCGCGCGCTGCACGCCGGCCTCGCTTTGATCGTGACGATCGAGTGCGTGATCGCCGGGCGCGTCATCCCGGCCTTCACGATGTCGGCACTGCCGGGTCGGCAACTCCAGACGCCGCCTTGGCTCGAGCGTGCTGCGCTGGCCACGACCGCGTTGTCGCTGGCGGTCTGGGTGCTGTTGCCCGTCAACCCGATCACGGCTGCAGGCCTCAGCTTGGCGGCCCTGCTGCACACATTGCGGCTGTGGCACTGGCAGCCCTGGCGCACGAAGGCGCGGCCCATCCTGTGGGTGCTGCATATGGCCTACGCCTGGCTGCCCTTGGGCTTCGCGCTGCTCGCAGCCGCTCAAATGGGCTTCGTGTCGACGTCTGCCGGCATCCATGCCCTTGCCGTCGGCGCCACGGCTGGACTCATCGTTGGCATGATCACCCGGACCGCGCGCGGCCATACCGGCCGGCCGCTGAAGGCGTCACGGCTGGAAGTGACGGCCTATCTGCTGGTCCTGGCTGCAGCCGTGGTCCGCGTGGCCCTGCCGCTGCTCGCACCGGCACTCACGGCCGACGCGCTGATCGTGGCGGCAGTCGCCTGGTCACTGGCGTTCACCCTCTACCTTTGGCGCTTCGGCCCTTGGCTGATGGCCAGCCGGCTGGACGGCAAGTATGGATGACGCGACGCAGCGCGCTGACTCCTCGGCAAGCCGATCGAACCCTGAGGTTCTTCAACGCATCTCCAAGACGCGGCTGCGCTCGCGGTGATGCCCAACTCCCCCCCTGAAAGGCCCCAATGACTGCCACCCTGATCCAACCGACCCATGTGCTCGATCTGCGGACCATCCCGCCCCGCGAGCGCCACCCGCTGATCTTCGGCCGCTTCGACAGCCTGGCCGTCGGGCAGGCGCTGCAACTGGTCAACGACCACAACCCGCAACCCTTGCACTACCAGTTCGATGACCGTTCCTACGGGCAGTTCGAGTGGACGGTGCTGGAGGCCGGCCCGTCGGTCTGGCGCATCCAGATCGCCCGCACCGCGGACGCCGCCAACGCGCAACCCATTGCGCGCGGCGATTCCTGCTGCTCGGGCGGCGCCTGCTGCGGCTGACCCCGGGCGTCGTGCGCGATGACCTTCGTCGTCACCGAGGCCTGCATCCGGTGCAAGTACACCGATTGCGTCGACGTCTGTCCGGTCGATGCATTCCGGGAGGGGCCGAACTTCCTGGTCATCGACCCGGACGAGTGCATCGACTGCGCCGTCTGCGTGCCCGAGTGCCCGGTAAATGCGATCTATGGCGAGGAAGACGTGCCCGCCGATCAACAGCACTTCACGTCGCTGAACGCCGAGCTCTCCCGGGACTGGAAGCCCATCACGAAGACCAAGCTGGCACTGCCCGATGCCGAGGAATGGAGCCGGATCGAGCGCAAGCTCGACCAGCTGAAGCGATGACTCGCGCCTCGACCTTGTACCGCCGGAATCCGCGCGAGCGCTGAGCATGTCCAAGCCTGCGAAGGTTATCCCCATCATGTCAGTAAGCGCTGAAGTGGAGGACAGCGCTCAGTTCGTCTCGATGTACCAGAAGCAACCGACGATCTACCCGCGGGCGGAGAAGGGTTGGTTCGCGAACTGGCGCTGGGTGTTCGTGTGGCTGACGCAGCTGCTGTTCTATGGGTTGCCTTGGCTGCAGTGGAGTGGCCGGCAGGCCGTGCTGTTCGACCTCGATGCCCAGCGCTTCAACATCTTCGGCCTGCTGCTCTATCCGCAGGACCTGATCTTCCTGGCGGCACTCCTGGTGCTGTCCGCCTTGGCGCTGTTCTTCTTCACCGCCGTGGCCGGCCGCCTGTGGTGCGGCTACACCTGTCCGCAGACGGTCTACACCGAGATCTTCATGTGGGCCGAGCGGAAGATCGAGGGAGACCGGGTCGCCCACATGCGCCTGGACCAGCAACCGTGGCGGTGGAACAAGATCTGGCGCAAGGGCGCCAAGCACTCGGCGTGGCTGTCGATCGCCTTGTTCACGGGGTTCAGCTTCGTCGGCTACTTCACGCCGATCCGCGAGCTCGCAACGGACCTGGCGAGTTGGAACCTGTCGGGATGGAACGCGTTCTGGGTCCTGTTCTACGGCGCCGCCACCTACGGCAACGCGGGCTTCCTGAGCGAGCAGATGTGCAAGTACATGTGCCCTTACGCGCGTTTCCAGAGTGCATTGATCGACAAGGACTCGCTGATCATCACCTACGACGCGAAGCGAGGCGACCCGCGCGGATCGCGCTCGCGCAAGGCGGACTCGGCCGCTCACGGACTTGGTGATTGCATCGACTGCACGCTGTGCGTGCAGGTGTGTCCCACCGGCATCGACATCCGCAACGGGCTGCAGAACGAATGCATCGGCTGCGCGGCCTGCATCGACGTCTGCAACGACGTGATGGACAAGATGGGCTATGCCAAAGGGCTCATTCGCTACTCCACGGAGAACGGCGTGGTGAACGGCTGGACGCGGCTGCAGATGTTCAAGCGCGCGCTGCGCCCGCGTGTGCTGATCTACGGCGCAGTGCTTTCGGCGGCCAGCGTCACCTTCGCAGCCAGCGTGGCGATGCGCAGCCCGTTCAAGTTCGATGTGGTCAAGGACCGTGGCGCGTTGGCCCGTGTGGTGGAGGAAGGCGCGGTTGAGAACGTCTACCGCATCCAGATCATGAATCGCACGGAGGCTCCGCAGACCTACCGGGTTGACGCCTCCGGGATCGACGGGTTGGAGGTCGTGGCAACGCCTGCCAGTGCCGGCCCGGCTGCCGTGACGTCGATGTCGGTGAGCTTGCGCCTGCCGTTCGTCGTGGCGCAAGGGCTCGCAGGCCGGTCGGTGCCCGTGATGTTTGCGGCCGCGGGCGTGGAGTCCACCTCCGGCACCAGCGCAGACCGATCGGCCGTCCAGTTCGAGAAGTCGACGTTCTTCATCCCCCGCTGAACTGCGAGGGCCCAAACTGTTGCGCGAAGTCGCGGCGCAGCAGAGCGGACGCGGTAGTGCTCGATTCGTTCGCCGAGCCTTGACAGGACTGGGTTCGCTCAGCGCTGACAGACCAGCCGACGGGCCCGGCTTGGTCACCTTCGATCGCCACCTTGTGCAGGCCGTTCAGTCAGATGCGTTGCCGGAGCATGCGGTGGGCGGTTGCTGCGATCCCCGCCCACAGCAACGTGCGCAGCGCCATCGCGCCGACGGTTCGCGTCTCGTACGCACCGCCACTCCATGCATGGACGCCGAAGGCGGCGAAGACCAGACCGGTTGCGGCGGTGATGAAGACGGCCAGCGGTACCGACCAGCGCCGCCGCTGCCAAAGCCCCAGACCGCAGGTCACGTAGGCGAACCCGGCGACGAAGTTGAACCAGAGCACGAAGGGCACAATGGCCCCGGCGGCCAGGCGCGCTGCTTCGCCACCGAACAGTGTGCGACCGCCGGACAGGACCGTCAGCAACCCGAAGAGCACAGCGACCCCTGCCAGTGACTTCAGCAGCCAATCCGCCTTGGATGTGCTCACGCTCTTGCTCCTGGTTGACGGCTGGTGCAACCGGGCTGAATCGGGTCAGAGGCTCAAGCCTTGCCCCGCCTCTTCTTCGGTCCGGCCGTCGCGAATGTGATAGATCCGCTTGAAGGTCGGGATGATCTTCTCGTCGTGGGTTACCACGATGATGGCCGTGTGGTACTTCGTGGCCATCTGATTCAGGATGCGCACGACGGCCAGGGCCCGTTCGCTGTCCAGCGGCGCAGTGGGCTCGTCGGCCAGAATGACCGGCGGCCGGTTCGCCAGGGCGCGCGCGATCGACACGCGCTGCTGCTCGCCGCCGGACAGCTCCGAAGGCTGTGCGCCGGCACGGTGGTCGACGTCCAGGGCCTTCAGCAGTTCACGAGCGCGCGTCCGGGCCTCGGTGTTCGGTCGCCCCGCCAACATCGGCAGCAGGGCGACGTTGTCGGTCACGTCGAGGAACGGGATCAGGTAGGGCGCCTGAAAGACGAAGCCGATGCTGTCGCGCCGCAGGGCGCGCAGATCCGTGATCTTCCAGCCGTCGTCGTAGATGGTTTCGCCGCCCAGGACCATCCTGCCGCCACTCGGCTCGATGACCGCGCCCAGGCACTTCAGCAGCGTGCTCTTGCCCGAGCCGGATGGGCCGATCAGGCCCACCACCTCGCCCGGCGCCACCGTCATGTTCACGTCTTTCAAGGCGTCGACGGCGGTGTCACCCTCGCCGTAGCGCTTGCGAAGATGCTCGATGCGGATGCCGAGTTCGCCCACCTCAGCCTCCGATCGCCGCGGCCGGGTCGACCTTCAGCGCGACGCGGATCGCCAGCGTGCTGGCCAGCGCGCAGATCACCACCACCGCCACCAGTCCGCGCACCGCGTCGCCCGGCTCCAGCAGCACGTACTTCGGGAAGATCGGGGCCCAGAAGGTGGCCGCCACCTTGCCAACCACGAAGCCGATCAGGCCCAGGCCCAGTGCCTGCTGCAGGATCATGCCGGCGATGGTGCGGTTGCGCGTGCCGATCAGCTTGAGCACCGCGATCTCGCGGATCTTGCCCAGCGTCATCGTGTAGATGATGAAGGCCACGATGGCCGCGCTGACGATGGCCAGGATCACCAGGAACATGCCGATCTGCCTGGCCGACGTCGCGATCAGCTTGGCCACGAGGATCTCTTCCATCTGCTCGCGCGTGAAGGCTTCCAGGTGCTTCCATCGGCGCACCGGTTCGGCCACCGCCTCGGCGTCGATGCCGGGCTGCACCTGCACGAGGATGGCGTTGACGTTGCGGTTGTTGGCCTGCGACGCCTGGATCGCCTCCAGCAGCCCCGGCACGCCCGGTCGGTTCAGGCTCGGGTTGGCCGCGGTGCGGGCGCGCTCGTTGACGATGGCGTCGTTGTCCTTCAGGAACTGCGCTTCCTGAGCGTCCTTCAGCGGGATGAAGACCATCGGGTCGCCCCCCGACGACACCATGCGCCGCGTCAGTCCGACGACCGTGTAGTCGTGGCGGCGGATGCGGATGCGTTCGCCCAGGATGAAGCCCGTGCGCACGTCGGCCACGGCTTCGTAGTGGCTGCGCGTGATCTGCCGGCCAGCCACCAGGTAGCCTGGCTCGCCCGGCTGGCCGGGCTCGAAGCCAACCACCATCGCGCGCACATCGTCATCACCGCTGCCCGCCGGCGCCAGGCCGCTGACCGAGGCGCGCCGCACCTGCATCGTCAGGTAGGTCACGTTGGCGGCGCGCACCACGCCGGGCAGTCCGAGCACACTGCGCACAGCGTCGTCGCGCAGGCTCGACGATTCCGCGTAAGGTCCCTGCGTGTCCTGCTGCACCACCCACAGGTCGGCGCCGCTGTTGTTGAGCAGCGCCCGCGCGTCGTCCACCATGCCGCGGTATACCCCCGCCATGGTCAGGGTCACGCCGATTAGCAGGCCCAGGCCGATGCCGGTCAGCACGAACTTGCTCCAGGAGTGCAGGATGTCCCTGCCGGCCAGGCTGATCACGGCTGCCGCCCTGCGAGTGCGTCGACCACGGTGATGCGGCTGCGCTCGCCGAGTTCCTTCTCGCTGTGCACGACGACGGTCGTGCCGGGCTTGATGCCGTCGAGCACCTGGACCTGACCGTCCAGGCTTGCCTGGCCGACGCGCAATGGCACGAATCGCAAGGTGCCGGCGTCGAGCACCCAGACGCCGGCCTGCGCCTGGCGGCGCTTGATGGCGGCATTGGGAAGCAGCACCGCCTTCGCGGTCGGCGGTAGCGACAGGGTCACCTCCGCCAGTTCACCCACCGACAGGCCAGCGGGCACCTGGTCGAAGCCGATCTGCGCCACGCGTTCCTCTGTCACGCTGTCGCTGAGGGCCTCGACGCGGGCGACCTTGCCGGGGAGGGGGCGGCCTGGGTTCGAGCGCAGGACGATCTGAGCAGGCAGGCCCACCGCCAAGCCGCCCGAGCGCGCTTGGTCCAAACGCACCTTGACCCATAGCGACGAGGGCTCGATCACGCGCAGCACCGCCTGCCCGGCCACGACCGTCGAGCCCGGCTCGGCATCGCGGCTGGTGACGACGCCGTCGGCAGGGGCCAGCAGGCGCACGTTCGCTCGCTGCTGGCGCAGGCCGGCGCGTTCGGCCGCCAGGCGCTGCTGGTCCTGCCGGGCTGCGGCCAGGTTGGCTTCGGCCGCGGTGACGAGGGCGTCAGCCGACGCCTGCTCCTGCAGCCGTGCCTCGACGGCACCGGTGCTGATGAAGTTCTGCCGGCCCAGTTCCACGTAGCGGCGCGCATTGACGGCCGCCAGTTCCCTGCGCGCCAGCGCGTCGCGGCGCTGCGCCTCGGCAGCGGCCATGGCGCTGCCGGCACGCGCGACCGAGGCGTCAAGCGCGGCGGTGCGTTCGTCCAGGTCCACCGGGTCCATCTCGGCCAGCGGCTGGCCGGCCTTGACCGTGTCGCCCACATCGACGGCCACCGACCGAACCCGGCCGGCCGCGGTCGGCCCGATGAGATAGCTGCGCCGGGCCTCGACCGTGCCGATGCCGAACAGTTGAGGGGTGATCTGGCCCTCGGCCGCCTGTACGACCGTGACACGTATCGGCGCCAACGGCCCGGACCGCATGACCACGTAGGCCATGGCCACGACCAGCAGGACGCCGAGCCCGATCAGCGCGAGGCGGCGCGATCGGATCGATGAGGCTTTCATCGCGCCTCCCCGAGGCCGCGCCGGTAGAGCTCGAAGATGGCGGTGGCCTGCTGGCGCATGGCCGCGGGTTTGCCGGTCAGCATCGATTGCATGACAAGACCCTGGACCAGGCCGATGAAGCTGGTGGCCGCGGCTTCGGGGTCCAGGTCCGGGCTGACCTGTCGCTGGTCGATCGATTCGGCCAGTTGGCCGAGCAGCAGCTTGCGGTAGCCCTGGAGCAGGCCACGCACCTCGAGCTTGGCCGCCGAGTCGGCGGGTTGCTGGAGTTCGTGGAAGATGAAGCGAGGCACGCCCGGATGCGCGATGACGAACTCGACATGTGCCCGGAACATCGCGGCCAGAGCGTCCAGGGGTGTGGCGGCTTCGTCCGCTGCGGCTTGCAGCTTCTGCAGCAGGGTTTCGCGCACCCAGCGCATGGCGGCCAGCCAGATCGCGTCCTTGGTGGGAAAGTGCTTGAACACTGCACCCTGCGTGACGCCGATCGCCGCGGCGATGTCGCCGGTGGTGATCAGCGCAGGGCTCGATTCGCGTGCCAGACGCAGGGCGGCTTCGACGATCTCGGCCTGGCGTTCTTCCGTGGAGAGGCGGGTCTGCATGCTGGTCAGCGCATTCGGTAAGTCATCAGACACTTACCACTATACTCCGATTGAGACATACCCACTGCTGTATCGAGAAGTGCACGTCGACCGCCGCTGCGCGACACTGGCGGCATGCACCTGTCGGCGCGGCAGGCGGGACTGTCTTCCGGCCATTTCGGCCACAACGACACGGAAGGTCTGAGATTTACGGATTCACCACCACGCTCACGGGCCTGTCCTTCGACGACGCCCTGGCCAAGACCACGGCGGCACTCAAGGCCGAAGGGTTCGGCGTGCTGAGCGACATCGATGTCCAGCGCGCGATGAAGGAGAAGCTGGGCGCCGACATGCTGCCCTACCGCATCCTGGGCGCCTGCAATCCGCCGCTGGCACACCAGGCCTTGCAGGCCGAGCCGGACATCGGTCTGCTGCTGCCGTGCAATGTGATCGTCCGCGAGGAGGCCCCCGGCCGCGTCGTGGTCGGCTTCCTGGATCCGCAGACCATGGTCGGTCTGGTCGGCAAGCCGGGTATGAAGACGGTCGCGGACGATGCGGAAAGCCGGCTGCGCCGCGTCTGCGAAGCCCTGGGTGGCGGACCCCCGTTGGCGGTCTGAGACGCGCGCTGCCGCTCGGATTCGATCGGAACTGTCGCGGTAACCTCGGCTGGTGCAGCCCAAGGACATCGTCATCGTCACGCCCGCGTTGGCTGACGCGAACAACGGCAACTGGCAGACGGCCCGACGCTGGGCCCGCATGCTGCGCGGTTCGTACAACGTTCGCCTGGCGTCGGACTGGCATGGCGGCGACGAAGCGCTCATGATCGCGTTGCACGCCCGCCGTTCCGCCTCTTCGGTGACCGCCTGGCGGGCGCGCCGTGCCCACTGTCCGATGATCGTGGCGCTGACCGGCACTGACCTGTACCGCGACATCGCCACTGACGAGACTGCACGGTCATCGCTGGAGGCAGCCGACCGACTGATCGTCCTGAACGAACTGGGCATCCGATCCTTGCCGCAGGCCCTTCGGGCGAAGGCGCGGGTGATCCTGCAGTCGTGCCCAGCCTGGCGGCGGCTCGACAAGACATCGAAGCACCTGCGCGCGGTCATGGTCGGCCACCTGCGCGAGGAGAAGTCGCCAGGGACGTACTTCGAAGCGGCGCGGACGCTGGCATCGCGTCCCGAGATCCTGCTCGACCATGTCGGCGCGGCGTTGGGTCCGCATTTGGGTCTCGAAGCTGCGGAGTTGATGCGGGCCTGCCTCCAGTACCGCTGGCTCGGCGGCCTGCCACACGCGAGTGCGCGCCGGAGAATCCAGGGCGCGCATGTGCTGGTCCATCCCAGCCGCATGGAGGGCGGCGCGCACGTGGTCATCGAGGCCGTTCGCAGCGGCACGCCCGTGCTGGCCTCTCGCATCGATGGGAACGTGGGCCTGCTCGGTGAAGACTACGCGGGCTACTTCCCGGTGGGCGATGCCGCCGGCCTCTCCACCTTGCTGCAGCGGGTTCGGGACGAACCTGCGTTGCTGACCCGGCTCCAGGAACAGTGCGCGGAGCGTGCCGCGCTTTTCGATCCGGCGCGCGAGGCCGACTCCTTGCGCGGCGTTGTTCGCGAGCTCATGGATGGCACTGAGGTGCGGACCGACCGGGAGCAGCCGGGAAACAGACCTGTCGCCCTCGGGAGACGCTCGCCCAAGGCTGCGGGATCGTTGCCATGACGGGGTCCCGTCACCCGAGCTTTCCGTTGGCGCTGCTGCCGTGCCTCTCCGGACTGGAACTGCAGCCGGCGCAGTGGCTGTTCCGGGCGGGCACGCCACCCCGCTACATCCACTTCATCGAAGAGGGCGCCGTTCGCCTGGTGCGGCATGGCCGCCAGGGCGAGGAGGTGGTGCTCCACGATGCCCGTCCGGGCGAGCTTCTGGCGGAGGCTTCGCTGGACAGCTTGCGCTACCACTGCGACGTGGTTGCCTCTGAAGCCAGCGTCGTCCTGCGCGTCGCCAAGGCCGACTTCCAGCGGCTGCTGACCGACGACGCGGCGTTCGAGCGCACCTGGATCGCCCTGCTTGGAGCGCAGCTGCGCACGGCACGAACGCGCATCGAGCGGCTGTCGCTGCGCAGCGCCGAAGAACGCATCCGGCACCTCCTGCTCTCCGAAGGCCGCGGTCCGGGCTGCGAGCTGGTGGTCGCCGGCACCCTCAAGGATCTGGCGCGGCAACTGGGACTGACCCACGAATCGCTGTACCGGACGCTGGCGCGGATGCAGAAGGATGGTGTCATCGACCGCCGGGGCCTGCGGCTGCGACTGACGCCGGGCGGGGCCTCGAAGCGTATGATTTGAATCATATGCCTTGCTGGCGCAGCGACTGCAAGATGCCGGCATGAGTCGTCGGAAGTCCGTACCCTTGAAGCTCCTGTCCGCCGCAGCGGTAGCGATCCATGCCGGCTGCGCAGCACCCTCCGGTGATCATGTGGCCCATGTCCATCCGTCGAGCCCCGCTGCCCCCGTCGGCATGGCGCACTCGCAGGCCGACGACCCGCGCGTGATGGTGCGCTTCCCCGACATGCTGCGGGCACACACCCTGGCCAACATGCGCGATCACCTGCTCGCGCTGGCGGAGATCCAGGACCAGCTGGCACGCGGCGCCTTTGACAAGGCCAGCGACATCGCCGAACAGCGGCTGGGCATGTCGTCGCTCGGCCTTCACGGCGCACACGACGTGGCGCAGTTCATGCCCCAGGGCATGCAGGCGGCCGGCACGGCGATGCACCGCAGCGCGAGCCAGTTCGCCATCGTGGCCAAGGACGCCTCCGTGACCGGTGACCTCAAGGGCAGCGTCGCGGCACTGGCCAGGGTGACGCAGACCTGCGTGGCTTGCCACGCGGCCTATCGCATCCAGTAGCCCCGGTTCACCTTGCGTGGCGGGGTCTTCGTGTGCCCGCCGCGGCGCGGGTCACTGCCTGGCGACTCGACGCCAGGCCGCAAAGAGCGCATCGGTGGCCTCGTCGATGTCTGCCACCTGCGAGGTGCGACCGACAGACAGACGCACGGCGCCGCTGGCTCGTGCCGCGTCGATGCCCATCGCAGCCAGCACGCCGCTGACCGCATCATGCTCGGAGTGGCAGGCGGATCCCACCGATGCGGCCACCGTGTCGGCGACCTCGGCCAGCAGGCCGCGCCCGCTAACACCGGGGAAGGAGACATGCAGCGTATTGGGCAGCCGCAGTTCCGGATGCCCGTTGAGCTGCAAGCCCGAGACACCGTCTGCCAGCCGTGCATGCAAGCGTTCGCGCAGCGCTCGCAGTCGATCCGTCAGCGCTGGCAGCTCGGCTGAAGCCAGCGCCGCAGCCGCCCCGAGCGCGACGATCAGGGCCACGTTCTCCGTGCCGGGGCGCAGGCCCTGTTCCTGATCGGCGCCGTGGAGGATCGATCGGATCGGCGTTCCGGTGCGCACGTACAAGGCACCGATGCCCTTGGGCGCGCTGAACTTGTGCCCGGCCATCGTCAGCAGGTCCACGCCGAGAGCGCCGACGTTCACCGGCAGCTTGCCTACCGACTGCGCGGCATCGGTGTGCAGCAGGATCCCGCGCGGGCGCGTGATCGCCGAGATGTCGGCGATCGGCTGCAACGTGCCCACCTCGTTGTTGGCGTGCATCACCGAGACCAGCGCCGTGTCAGGGCGAAGGGCCCGCTCGACCGCCGCCGCGGAAACCCTTCCGTGCGCGTCGACAGGGACGACCGACACCTCCCAACCATGATCCCGCAACGCCGCCGCCGGTGCCGCGACCGCCGGGTGCTCGATCGCGCTGATCACGAGGTGCCGCCGAGATGGCCCGATGGCACGCGCCACGCCCAGCAGCGCCAGGTTGTTCGCTTCGGTCGCGCAGCCGGTGAAGACGATTTCCCCCGTCTGCGCGCCGACCAGCGTGGCAACCTGTTTGCGCGCGCGGCTCACGGCCTGGGCTGCCCGGCGACCGAAGGCATGGCTGCTCGACGGGTTGCCGAACTGCGATCGCAGCCACGGCGCCATGGCGTCGAAGACTTCCGGCGCGACTGGCGTGGTGGCGTTGTGGTCGAGGTAGATCGGGTCGGTCATGGCGCGATTCGACAGGCGATGATCATTTGCCGGTTATTCTAAAGGCCGTTAGAATGTAGTTCATGGACAACCGCACCCTCAAAGATCTCTTGTACGAACAGGTCGCCCGGGTCGGCAAGGCCCTGGCCAGCCCGAAGCGGCTCGAAATCCTGGAGATGCTGGCGCAGGGCGAGAAAGCCGTCGAGACGATCGCCGGCGAGGTCGGCATCGACGTCAAGCTGGCCAGTGCCCACCTGAAGGCGCTGAAGGAAGCGCGACTCGTGCAGGTGAAGCGCGACGGCAAGCGCATGATCTACCGGCTCAGCGGCGCCGATGTCGCCCAGCTTGGCGTTACGCTGCGCCAGGTGGCCGAGGAACACCTGGTCGAACTGCGGCTGGCCTTGCAGCAGATGATGGCCGAGCCGGAGCAACTGGCGAAGGTGGGCCGCAAGGAACTGCTGGCGCAGGCCAAGCGCGGCGAAGTCGTGGTGCTCGACGTGCGTCCACCCGAGGAGTTCGACACCGCACACCTTCCCTATGCCCGTTCGGTGCCACTACCCGAACTGGCGCAGCGCCTGGCCGAGCTGCCGCGCGACGTGGAGATCGTCGCCTACTGCCGCGGTCCGTTCTGCCTGATGTCCGACGAGGCCGTGAAGCTGCTGCGCGAGCACGGCTACCGCGCCCGCAAGACCTTCGATGGCGTGAGCGAATGGCAGGCCGCAGGGCTGCCTGTGACCCGGCGCTGAGCACGAAGGCCCACCCTGGAGGATCGCCATGACCTTCTCCCTGTTCATCGTCAACGACGCACCCTACGGCAATGAGCGGGCGTACAACGCGCTGCGCCTGGCCGGCGCGCTGGCTTCGCGTGACGGCCAGGCCGCCGTGCGCCTGTTCCTGATGGCGGATGCGGTCGGCTGCGCCAAGAGCGGGCAGAAGGTGCCCGAGGGCTACTACAACGTGCAGATCATGCTCGGCAAGGTGGCGCGCAAGGGCGAGGTCGGCTTGTGCAGCACCTGTATGGACGCCCGTGGCCTGCGTGACGACGAACTGGTCGAAGGGGCCAAGCGCGGCACCCTGGCGCAACTGGCGGACTGGACGGCCGAGGCCGACAAGGTCCTGGTGTTCTAAGTCCCGGCGCTCGCGTCCATGATTCCCGAACTCGGTGTCATCGAGGGCTACTTCGGCCGACCGTGGGCGCACGAGGACCGCAAGCAGGTTCTGACGCGGCTGCGTGAGATGGGTTACGCCTGGTTCCACTACGCACCCAAGGCCGACGCCTGGCTGCGGCGGCGCTGGCGCGAGCGGCACCCGGATGCGGTGCTCGCTGAACTGGCCGATCTGTCGGCGCATTGCCGCGGCCTCGGGATGCGTTTTGGCGTGGGCCTGAGCCCCTACGAGCTCTACCGCGACTTCACCGGCGATGCACAGCGTGCCTTCGTCGACAAGGTGCGGTCGCTCGGCGCGATCGGCATCGACGACCTCGCGATCCTCTTCGACGACACGCGCGGGGATGTGCCAGACCTGGCGGCGCGCGAAGCCGAGATCGTCCACGCGGCAATCGCGAACACCCGCGCAAGCCGGGTGCTGATGTGCCCGACCTACTACTCCGACGACCGGATGCTCGATGTCGTGTTCGGTGAGCGCCCAAAGGGCTACCTGCAGGACCTGGGGCGCCGGCTCGATGCCGAGGTCGGTGTGTATTGGACCGGAGAGGAGATCTGCGCCCGCGAGTTCAGCCCGGGGCACCTCACGCGCGTGGCCGAGGCGCTCGGTCGCAAGCCCACGCTCTGGGACAACTACCCGGTCAACGATGGGCCACGGATGTCGCGCTTCCTGCACCTGCGCGGCTTCACGGGCCGGCGCCACACCATCGCCGGCCACGTCGCGGGCCATGCCATCAACCCGGCCCTGCAGGCGCACCTGAGCCTGATCCCGGCAGCGACGCTGGTGGCCAGCTACAGCGAAGGCGACGGCTATGCCTACCTGAGCGCGTTTCGCGCAGCCGCGCGCTCGTTGGCCGGCGAACCGCTGGCCGCGATGCTGGACGAGGACCTGCATGCGCTGCAGGACCGAGGCTTCGACGCCCTGGGCGAACCGCCAGATGACGAACGTGCAAGGCTGCGGGCGCGTTACGCGGCGGTTCAGCACCCGATGGCCGCCGAGGTCGTTCGTTGGCTCGATGGCGCCGACACCGTGGATGGCTGGGTCGAGGACGCCTGAGCACCACACCCCAAGGAGACAAACATGTTCTTTCGCCAACGCGCCGCGGCGAACGCGACGTTGTCCTATCTCTTCGGCTGTGCCGGCCACCAGATGGCCATTGCCGTCGATGTCGTCGCCGGTGACGAGGGCTGGTTCGTCGCCGAGGCCGAGCAGGCTGGTGCGCGCCTGGTGCACGTCATCGACACGCACGTGCATGCTGACCACTACTCGGGGGGCCTGGAACTGGCGCGGCGCACCGGCGCCGCCTACCACCTGCACGAGAGCAACCGGGGTCGCGTGGCCTTCGACTTCGCCGCCCTGTCTGACCGCCAGCGCATCGAGGCGGGCAACGTCATCGTCGATGTGATGCACACACCAGGGCACACGCCCGACAGCATCTGCCTCGTCGTGCGCGACCTGCGGCGCGGCGACGAGCCCTGGTTCGTCATCACCGGCGACACGCTGTTCGTCGGCGCGGTCGGTCGGCCTGATCTGGCCGGCCAGGAGCGCCAGATGGCCGCGCAGTTGCACGACACGCTGCATCAGAAGCTGCTGCGCTTGCCGCCCGAGCTCGAAATCTACCCTGGCCACCAGGCCGGCAGTGCCTGCGGGGCCGGACTGTCGGGCAAGCCGGCGTCGACGATCGGCTTCGAGACGCGCTTCAACCCGATGCTCGCCATGGACAAGGCAGCATTCGTCGACGCGCTCACTGCCGAGTTCCCGCCGCCGCCGGCCGACATGGCGCGCATCGTCGAGGCTAATCTGCGCGGCGTGGTGCCCGCTGCCGCGCTGGTGTGAGGCCCATGCACTTCGGCATCCGCGTCAACCTGACCCAGTTCCTGCAGCAACTGCTGCAGGTGCTGCTGGTGGGAATGACCATCGGCCTGATGCGCAACGTCGTGCCGGCGCTGGCCGAGGGCGAGTTCGGCGTGCCGCGTGGGTCGTTCATGCTGCTGGTCGCCTTCGTCGTCGCCTTCGGCTTCGTCAAGGGCGCAATGAACTTCATCGCCGGCCGCCTGGCCGAGCGCCTGGGCCGTAAGCGCGTGCTGCTGCTGGGGTGGCTGGTGGCACTGCCGATCCCAGCGCTCATCTACTTCGCACCAAGCTGGTCCTGGGTGGTCTTAGCCACCGTGCTGCTGGGCATCAACCAGGGCCTGACCTGGTCGATGACGCAGACGGCCAAGCTCGACTTCACGCGCGCCGACCAGCGCGGCCTGGTCATCGGGCTGAACGAGTTCTCGGGCTATGTGGGCGTGGCATTGGCCGGCGTGGCCACCGGCTACCTCGCGACGGCGCTCGGCCCGCGCGAAGGGCTGCTGTGGTTCGGCGCTGCGGTGATCGGGCTGGCGACGCTGCTGTCGTGGCTGGCTATCGCGGAGACGCTGCCCTGGGCGCGCGACGAGGTCAAACGTCATGCATCACCTTCAGCCACCGCGCTTCGCCCGCGCTACCCCAGTGGCGTGGGCGCGCAGCCCTCGACGCGGGAGATGTTCGCGCTGATGAGCTGGCGCGACCGGCGCATGGCGGCGCTGTGCCAGGCCGGTCTGGTGGAGAAGTTCGTCGACGCGCTGGTCTGGGCCTTCTGGCCGGTCTACCTGCACCAGCGCGGCGTGGACCTTCCTGGCATCGGCTGGATCGTCGGCGTCTACGGTTTCACCTGGGGCGCGGCGCAGTTCTTCACCGGCAGGCTGTCGGACCGGCTGGGGCGCCACCTGCTCAACGCCTGGGGCATGTGGGTTTGCGGCGCTGGTGTCGCACTGATGCCGCTGGGTTCGGGCGCGGCGTGGTGGAGCGTGTCTGCCGCCGTCGCGGGCCTGGGCATGGCGATGCTGTACCCCAACCTCAGTGCCGCCGTCGCGGACATCGCGCATCCGAACTGGCGTGCCTCGGCCATCGGCATCTACCGCTTCTGGCGTGACCTGGGCTACGGCATCGGGGCACTCGGGCTGGGGCTGGCCGCCGCTCTCGGCGGCCGGCTGGAAACGGCCTTCTGGTTCGTCGCCGTGGCGATGCTGGCTTCCGGTGCGGTGCTGTTCCGATGGGGCGAGGAGACGCACCCCCGGCTCAACCCTGCGACCTGATTCGTTCCTCAACTTCCGGAGACACGCGTGATCACACGCAGACTGACACTGACCCTCGCGCTCGCCGCAGCAGCCTTTGCACCGCTGGCGGCGCATGCGCAGGCCGACAAGGCCACCCTCAACGCGCTGGAAGGCTACTTCGACTTCGTCGATGCGAACACCGGCACGATCCTGCCCGAACAGATCCCGGCCGAGGACTACACGAAGTTCCACGTGCTCGACGTGCGCGACGCAGGCCAGTTTGCCAAGGACCATATCCCCGGTGCCGTGAACATCGAATGGCGTCAGGTCTTCGCGCAGCGAGCGAAGCTGCCGAAGGACAAGACCATCCTCCTCTACTGCAACACCAGCTCCTTTGCCTCGCAGGTCGCGATGGCTCTGCGCATGGATGGCTTCGAGAACGTGCGCTTGCTGTACGGCGGCTACAACGAGTGGAAGGCGCGCGGCGGCTTGGATGCCCACGCGCGAGTGAGCAAGAAGAGCTGAAGCTTGAGGGTCGTGTGCGCTCGTTCGCGTGACCCGGCCGACGCTTGCTGTGCATCGGCCGCGCAGCAGTGGCCGCACTCGCCGTGACGATCATGGCGATCTCGGCGGGTGGCACGCCGTCCATGCCTTACCGCGGCACCGGGGCCGCCTTCGGCCTGGCGGTCTCCGTGGCGTTGCATGCGCTGCTGTTTGCCGTGGCGGCCGGACACCTGTCGATGCGCAAGCCACATCGGCCGGCCGACGAACCGACGGTGATTCAGCTGAGCTTGTTGCCGCCGCCCGAAGCAGTCGTGCGCGAGGCGCCGACTCCGGCGCCTGCACCCGTGCCACCGGCTCTGCCCGTCCCGACCATCGCGGCACCGAAAGTCGTACCGGTGCCTCCGCCAGAGACGCCACGCCAACCCGCCACGATGGCGGCTCCTCCTGCGCCCACGGCCGAGGAGTGGGCCTTCGCCAGCCGGTACACGCTCAAGAACAGCAAGGCCTACCGCTATACCTGGGGGCAGCAAGTGCGTAGCATGATGGGCACCGCCGTCGAAGGACCTGACCAGGGCATGGTGCGCTTCCGGGTGGAGATCGCTCCCGACGGTTCGCTGGCCAGCCTCGACACCGTGTGGTCCACGTCGCCTGTCGCTGAGCGACTGGCCCGCCAGGCCATCGCCAACATGCCGCGCTGGCCCGCCACGCCGACGGGGCGGCCCCTGGTCTTCGAGAAGACCATCTCGTTCACGCCGTTTGCGTCGGACGGTCCACCGCTCTATAAGGACGACTGCTTGCCCGACCCACCGGTGTTCAGCAACCCGTTTGCGTGGGACGGACAGTCAGTGCGTGAGCCCGTTGGCGCCAAGCCGACCGAGAAGCCGGATCCCCAGTCGCTGGAGGATTGCCTCAGGCAGTTGCCGCAGGACTCGATCGAAGCAGAGACCGCGCGCGACCAGCGCATGATGAAGCAGTGGGGCTGGGGGGCCAGCAGGCTGAGACGATGAGTTCAGACACGCCACCCGTTGCGACGCGGCTGATGGGCCAGAGGAACGAGACCGATTCCTCAAGGCCGTGGCCGAGGTCACTCGCTGCCGAACCTCCACTCGCCTTGTGGTTGCCACTGCAGACGCTGAGGACAGACAGCTGGAGCTGATCCTCTCGGCTACCCGCGGACCGCGCAGCGTGATCGCCGTGTGTCGTGATGTGAGCGAGCAGGTGCGCGCTGAACAGGCGCTGAGGACGGCCGCCGAGGCCGAGCAACGACGGCGCGACTACAGTGAGTTCCTCTCTCGGGTCAGTCACGAGTTGCGCACGCCACTGAACGCCGTGCTGGGCTTCGCGCAATTGCTGCTCCAGGAGGCTGCCCCCGTCCTGCCGACTCACCAGGTGCACTGGCTGGACCAGATCCGTCGCGGCGGGCAGTACTTGTTGTCGCTGATTGAGGATGTGCTCAGCCTGACGCGAGCGGACGCAGGGCATCACCGCCTCGAACCGATGGCGACGTCAATCTGCTCTGCATTGCGCGACGCCACGGATTTGCTGGCCCCGCTGGCGGGCACAGCAGAGGTTGCCTTCAGCTTGCCAGATGACGATGCAGCTTCCATGGTGCTGATTGACCGTCGCGCGCTGCGCCAGGTGCTGGTCAATGTGCTGGGCAATGCGGTCAAGTACAACAGGCGTGGCGGGACCGTCTGGGTCGAACTGGAGCGGATCGGCCTGGAGTGCAGGGTGTCCATACGGGATGAAGGTCGGGGGATCGAGCCGACCGACCTGTCCAGACTGTTCGTGCCCTTCGAGCGGCTCGGTGCGGAGCATGGCAGCATCCCGGGCACCGGCTTGGGCTTGGCCATTGCACGGCGGCTCATCGAAAGTTCTGGCGGGTGGATCGATGCCGAAAGCCCTCCAGGCAGCGGACTGCGCGTACGCATTGGCTTGCCACTCAGCGGCTGCGCCATCGGGGACACCGCGGCCATGGACATGGCGACACTGGACCTGCCAGCAGTCGTTGAATCGCTGGAGGTGGGCCGCGGCGCCCGGCATGCTGTCTTTGTCGAGGACAACGAGGTCAATCTGCAGTTGATGGAAGCCATCTTCCTGCGCCACCCAGAATGGGTACTTCAGCTGCATGACGACGCTCCGTGGGCGCTCAACGCGGTCCTTGCCGAGCCACCGGTGCTGCTGCTGCTGGATCTGAACATGCCTGGATTGAGCGGCATGGCATTCATTCGTGCCGTGCGCGCCGAGCCTCGTTGCCGCCATCTGGTGTGTGTGGCGGTCACGGCTGATGCCTCGGAACAGACGCGACGCGACGCGTTGGCTGCGGGCTTCGATGACTTCTGGACCAAGCCGATAGATCCTCGAAAGGTCGACGGCTTTCTCACTCGCTTCGGTTCACTGAACGTCTAGTGGATGGGTCCGGTGAACGCCAGATAGATGATCGCAGCACCGGGGGCGATTCAGCGAGCGGCGCTCTGCAGCGGACATCATTACTCCCGCGGTTCACCATTGTTGCGCCGCGGTGTTGGTACGTTGCCGGGCAATGGGTGTGCTGATGCTGCGATGTTCGACGGCTCTGCGGGCAGGCGACGAGGCTGACAGGCTCGGGGGAGCAGCTGGTTTGATCGTCCACAAAACCATGCGCGCCGAGCGTCCCTAGAGTCCAGCGCTTCGCTGCCTCGAATCATCCATGAGACCGCCCCCTTCCGTACCTCAGCTGGTGTGTCCAGCAGGCTCGTTGCGAGCCCTCCAACTGGCTGTCGATGCCGGTGCCGACGCGGTCTACCTGGGCCTG
>JAFLDI010000010.1 GCA_017302485.1 Burkholderiales bacterium
CTTCGGCCAGCAGCTCGAACTTGACCTTCTTGCCGCCGATCGTCACGCCCTTGGCGTTGAGCTCGTCGATCGCCATGCGCGCGCCGTTCTCATTGTCCTTGCCCAGGTGGGCGATGGCGCCGCTGGTGGGACCGACGTGACCGATCTTCACCACCATGTCCTGGGCATAGACGCTGCCCGCGGCCATCAAGGTGGCGATGGCGATCACATTCAGTTTGGCTTGCATGAGTAGGAACCTCCGGTTCTGGATGGAAGGGTAAATGGTCGGCCGCATCGGCAAGGGGGCCCGCACGACCGGCGCCGACGACGATACTCCAATTCGTCGCCACCGCACGCCGCCGCTGATCAGGACAATCACGCGGGTCGGCGCCTCGCTCCAACGCACCCGCCCCCACTGCGGATGACCACCACTCAAGAGACGCCGGTACCGTCCTGAGGGTGGTGGTGGACGGACAGCCCCATCGCCTTGTAACGCCGCCAACGCTGCTGCCCTGCTGCGCGGGCCGCCGGCTCGCTGGCAACGACCTCAGCCACCCGCTCGAAGCACGACAAGGCGTCGACATCGTCCAGGCCCAGGTTGACCGCGCTGTCACAGCACACACCGGGTTGCGGCTGCTCCAGCAGCCAGACCGGGGTGATCGCCGCATCCGGAGGGACCGCTTCACCGGGCCGCAGTCGAACATGCGGCAGGAAGTCCAGTGGCGGCTCGCTCCACAGGAGCTGATCCAGGCGGTTCAGCAGGGGCGAAGGCCCCAGCACCGCGATGCGTCCGCCCTCCCTGAGCCGCTTGCGCACCAGGCGGGCAGCCAGGGTCAGTGGCTCGTCGACGCCGGTGAAGAAGCGCACCTCCACGGCCGGCGACCCGTCAGCCGGCGGCGCGCGACAGCAGGAAGTGGGTCAGCAAACCCACCGGTCGACCTGTCGCTCCCTTCGTCGCTCCCCCTTTGTAGGCCACGCCCGCAATGTCCAGGTGCGCCCAGGGCGTGCTGCCCACGAAGCGGTGCAGGAACTTGGCCGCGGTGATCGAGCCGCCAGGACGGCCACCCACGTTGGCCACGTCGGCAAAGCGGCTCTTCAGGCCTTCGGCGTACTCATCGTCCAGCGGCATGCGCCAGGCCGGATCCAGGGCACTGCCTGCAGCCGCCAGCAGTTGGGCCGCCAGCGCGTCGTCCGAGGCAAACAGTCCGGCGTGGTGATGACCCAGTGCAATCACGCAGGCGCCAGTGAGCGTGGCCACGTCGACGATCGCCGCAGGCTTGTAGCGCGCGGCGTAGGTCAGAGCGTCACACAGGATCAGCCGGCCTTCAGCATCGGTGTTGAGGATCTCGATCGTCTGGCCCGACAGGCTGGTGACCACGTCGCCCGGCTTGGTGGCGCGGCCGCTGGGCATGTTCTCGCAGGTGGGGATCAGCGCGACGACGTTGAGCTTGGGTTTGAGTTCGCCGATGGCGCGCATGGTACCCAGCACGCTGGCTGCACCGCCCATGTCGAACTTCATCTCGTCCATCTCTGGTGCGGGCTTCAGCGAGATGCCACCGGTGTCGAAGGTGATGCCCTTGCCCACCAGCACCACGGGGGCTGCCTTCGCGGCCCCGCCGCGGTACTCCATGATGATGAAGCGCGGCGGCTCGTCGGACCCACGGGAGACCGACAGGAAGGAGCCCATGCCGATCTTCTCGATCTCCTTGCGATCCAGCACCTTCACACTCAGGCCATGGTCACTGCCAATGCGGCGGGCTTCCTCGCCCAGCCAGGTGGGCGTGCAGGCATTGCCAGGGCGGTTGGCACATTCGCGCGCCACGCCCACGCCAGCGGCGACGGCACGACCACGGCGCAGACCAGCCTTGGCCCCGGCCTGCTGCTCGGCGGGCACACAGAGTTGCACCTTCGCGGGGGCCTGCAGCGCCTCGGCGCTGGGTTTGGTGTGCCGGTACACATAGAAGCTCTGCTCCAGCGACAGGCACAGGGCCTCGGCGTGCCCCTCGTCCAGCGCGAAGCCCAGCGCGGCCACGGCCATCGACTTCAGACCTCGGCTCTTGAGCGCGGCCAGGGCGCCATCCATGGCCTGCCGGAACGCCTTGACCGAGCCGTCGCGGGCGACCACCAGCAGCACACGGCGGGCCGACAACCCCGCAGCGCCATGCAGGTACAGCGACTGCCCGCCCTTGGCCTCGAGGTCGCCGCTCTTGAAAGCGGCATGGAACAGTTGTTCTGCGACGGTAGCGCGCGCATTGACCTTGTGGGTCGCGCTCAATACCAGAACCAGGATGTCGGTTTCGACCCCGGCAAGGTCGGCGGTACCGACCACGGTGGCTTGCACGTTCATAATTCACCTGAGTGAGGACAAGCGCCTGATGTTATTCGATGCGACCCTGCGCCGTGAACTCTCCCGGGGGTTCGGCGCGACCCTGGTGGTGCTGATGACCATCGTGGTCACGATGTTCCTGATCCGCATGCTCGGTCTGGCGGCCAATGGCGTGGCCGATCCTGCCGATGTGGCGCTGCTGCTGGCCTACACGGTCCTGGGGCATCTGCCGACCATGCTGTCACTGTCGCTGTTCATCGCCGTGGTCGTGACGCTGGGCCGCATGTACCGCGACAGCGAAATGGCCATCTGGTTCGCCAGCGGTGTGGGCTTGTCGCGTTTCGTCCGGCCGGTGCTGCGCACGGCGACGCCGGTGCTGCTGACCGTGGGGGTCGGCGTGCTGGTGGTCTGGCCCTGGAGCAATCAGCGGATTGCCGAGATGCGCGAACGTTACGAGCAGCGCTCGGACATCTCCCGGGTCGCCCCCGGCAGCTTCCAGTCCTCGCGCGATGGCAGCCGGGTCTTCTTCATTGAGCGCGAGGGGGAGTCAGCCGGCGTGGGGCGCAATGTCTTCGTGCTTTCGCGCGACGGCGAGCGGGAGGCGGTCACCACGGCCCGGGCCGGGCGGGTGGAGCAACGGGGCGAGAGCCGCGAACTGGTACTGGATGCCGGCCACCGCAACGAGCGGGACCAGCGCAACGGCGCGCAGACCGTGACGTCCTTCGACAGCTACCGCATGCAGATCGATGCGGCTCGCGCCGCTGCAGCACAATCGAGGCCCCCCAAAGCCACCGGTTCCTTGGCCCTGTGGAACCAGGATGCGCGCACCGCACAGGGTGAACTGACCTGGCGACTGAGCATGCTGTTCGGAGCCTGCAATCTGGCCTTGCTGGGCGTGGGCACCTCGGCCACCAATCCGCGTCGGGCCAGCAACTGGAACCTGCTCTTTGCGCTGCTGGCCTTTGTCGTGTACTACAACCTGGTCAATCTCAGCCAGGCCTGGGTGAGCTCCGGCCGCACCTCAATGGCTGGCGCGCTGCTGGGGCTGCACGGCACGGTTCTGGCGCTGGCCGTCGGCTTGATCTGGTGGCGCGACCATGCCGCAACGATCGGCCTTTCGCCGCGGCGCGCAGGAGCCTCGACATGAAGACCGTGAGGGCCCTGATCTACCGCGACGTGGTGTGGTCCATCGTCTTCGTGGCGGTGGCGTTCATGTCGCTGTTCTTCTTCATCGACTTCCTGGAAGAACTCGAGCGGGTCACCCGCAAGAGTGGAACGGTGGGCCTGGCGGCCTTGTCGGCGCTGCTCGCGCTGCCCTTTCGCTTCTATGAGCTGGCGCCGATCACGGTGCTGATCGGCACGATCTACGCCATGGCGCGACTGGCTCAATCCAGTGAGTTCACCATCCTGCGCACCGGAGGGCTGGGCCCAGGCCGGGCCCTGCGTCTGCTGCTGCGCCTGGGAGCGGTCTTTGCCGTGCTCACCTTCGTGGCGGGTGACTATCTGGCGCCGCTGGGTGAGCAGCAGTCGGCTGCGCTGCGTGCCCGAGCCTCAGGCGGTCAGCAGCTCGGGCAGGCTGGTGCCTGGCTCAAGGAGCACCGCGAAGCCGGCGGCACAGCGCTGTCTGTATCCATCAATGTGGCCTCGACCGATGCCGATGGCCTGATGCGCCAGGTACGCATCTTCGAACACGATGCCCAGGGCCGCCTGTTGCGCCGACTGCAGGCTCAGCGCGCCCAGGCGGGCAACGGACACTGGCGGCTCGAGGATGTGATCGAGACGCGCTGGCCCCTGGCGAACGCCCCGGGGGGGGCGCTGGTCGAGCACCGTGAGACCCGCATGGACTGGCCCACCACACTGGATGAGCGGCTGGTCGCTGCCGCGTTGTCGCCCATCGAGGGCATGACCACCCTGGAGCTGTGGCGCTACAGCCAGCACCTGTCGAACCAGGAACAGACCGCCCAGCGCCATGAGCTGATGTTCTGGAAACGGCTGATGTATCCGCTGGCCTGTATCGTGATGGTGATGCTGGCGCTGCCGTTTGCCTATATGCACGCCCGGGCCGGCGGCGTCAGCCTGAAGGTCTTCGGCGGGATCATGCTGGGCGTTGCCTTCGTGCTGCTGAACAACGTGATCGGTCACCTGGGCCGACTCAACGACTGGACCCCATGGCTGGCTGCGGCGGCGCCCAGTCTGCTGTTCCTGACACTGTCACTGACGGCCTATGGCTGGTTGGTACGCTACCGCTGACCCCTTGTTCCCGGAGTTCCAATGCGTGGATTGATTCTTCTGGCCCATGGCGCGCGCGACGGTGCCTGGTCGCGACCCTTCGTCGATCTGGCGGCCCGGGTTCGCGCCGACCATCCGGGCCGCGAAGTGCGCAATGCCTACCTTGAGTTCATTGCGCCGGACATGGTGTCGGCCGGCGCCGAGCTGGCGCGGGCCGGCTGCCATGCGGTCGACATCCTGCCGCTGTTTCTGGGCGCCGGGGGGCATGTGCGCAAGGATGTGCCCACGCTGTTGCAGCGTCTGCAGGCCGAGTGGCCCGGGGTGCACTGGACCCTGCACCCGGCGGTGGGCGAGTCTCCGCTGTTGCTGGACGCCATGGCTCGCATCGCCAGTGGCCTGCACGACGCGGCTGCACTGTCGCGCGAGGAGCGGGCTTGAACCTGCAGCAGCTGCGATTCGTCCAGGAGGCCGTGCGGCGTCAGCTCAACCTGACCGAGACCGCCAAGGCTCTGCACACCTCGCAGCCCGGCATCTCGAAGGCCATTCTTGAGCTTGAAGAAGAGCTGGGCATCGACATCTTCGTGCGCCACGGCAAGCGTCTGCGCCGCGTGACCGAGCCCGGAGAGCTGGTGCTGCAGTCGATCGAGCTGGTGCTGCGCGAGATCACCAACCTGCGACGCATCGGCGAGGAGTTCTCGCTGCAGGACGCCGGACGCCTGTCGATCGCCACGACCCACACCCAGGCCCGCTACGTGCTGCCTGAGCCGGTGGCCCAGTTGCGGCGACGCTTTCCCAAAGTGCAGGTGAGCCTGCACCAGGGCACGCCTGAGCAAGTGGCCCGCATGTTGCTGGACGATGTGGCGGACATCGGCCTGGCCACCGAGTCTTTGTCCGAGGTCGATCAGTTGATCACCCTGCCCTGCTACGAGTGGCAGCATGTGCTGGTGTTTCCTGCCCATCACCCTCTGGCGGCCATCGAGCGCCCTTCACTGGAGCAATTGGCGGAGTATCCGCTGATCACCTACCAGGCCGCGTTCACTGGCCGCAGGCGCATCGATCTGGCCTTCGCCCAGCGCCGTCTGCGACCAAACATCGCGCTCGAAGCCATCGACTCCGACGTCATCAAGACCTATGTGCGCTCCGGACTGGGCGTCGGCATCGTGGCAGAGATGGCGGTGCAAGGGGACAATGCCCACCCCGAACTGCGCAGCAGCCCGGCGGGCCATCTGTTCGGACAGAACACCTCGCGTGTTGCCTTCCGACGCGGCGCCTACCTGCGCGGCTATGTGCTCGCCTTTGCCGAACTGCTGTCCCCCCGCCTGTCGAGGCCCCTGATCCAGCGTGCCATGCAGGGCGCTGGCGACTCCTATGAACTCTGAAGCCCATCCACCCCAGGTCCGGAGCAGACTGCCCGAGGTTGGCACCACCATCTTCACGGTGATGTCGGCGCTGGCGCAGCAACATGCTGCCGTGAACCTGGGGCAGGGGTTCCCTGATTTCGCCGGCGATCCAGCCTTGCTGGATCTGGTGACCGACGCCATGCGAGCCGGCCACAACCAGTATCCGCCGATGGCCGGCGTGCCCCTGTTGCGCGAAGCCGTTTCGCGCAAGATCGTTCGACAGCACGGTCGACGCTACGACCCCGACACCGAGATCACGATCACAGCCGGAGCCACCCAGGCGCTGCTGACAGCGGTGCTGGCATTGGTGCACCCTGGCGACGATGTGATCGTGCTCGACCCCTGCTATGACAGCTATGTGCCAGCCATCGCGCTGGCAGGGGCGCGGGCGGTTCGCGTGCCCCTGCGCCAGGACAGCTTCAGCCCCGACTTCGACGCCATCCGTGCGGCGATCAGCGCGCGCACTCGGGCGATCATCATCAACACCCCGCATAACCCAAGCGGCAGGGTCTGGAGCGCCGACGAGCGCGCCGAACTGGCGCGCCTGATCGCACCCACCGAGATCCTGGTGATCAGCGACGAGGTCTACGAGCACATGGTCTTTGACGGCCGTGCGCATGCCAGCGCCAGCGCCTGGCCGGAGCTGGCGGCTCGCGCCGTGGTGGTCTCCAGCTTTGGCAAGACCTTTCATGTCACCGGCTGGAAGGTCGGCTATGTGGTGGCGCCGGCGGCGTTGACGACCGAGTTCCGCAAAGTACACCAGTTCAACGTGTTCACCGTCAACACGCCGATGCAACATGCCCTGGCGCACTATCTGGCCGAGCCGACGCACTACGAAGGTCTGTCGGCCTTCTACCAGCGCAAACGCGACCTGTTCCGCAACGGCTTGGCGTCCAGCCGCTTCGAGTTGCTGCCCTGCGAAGGCAGCTACTTCCAGTGCGTGGACTTCAGTGCGGTCTCAGACCTCGATGACGAGGCCTTCTGCCGCTGGCTCACCCAGCATGTCGGTGTGGCCGCCATTCCGCTGTCGCCCTTTTGTGCCACGGCCCCACAGCGTCGCATCGCACGGTTCTGCTTCGCCAAGCAGGACGCCACCCTGGAGCGCGCACTGGAACGACTGGCAGGGCTCTGACCCGCAGTGCGGGCCGCTCTCAAGTCGTCGCAGGGCCGCCCCAAGACGACTTGACCCCCTCGGGGGGCTGGGCGCAGCCCGGCCTTGGGGGCGCTCAGTGCTTGTCGCCGGAGCGCGGATCGGTCGGCTGCAGCTCGAGGTTGAAGGACGTCAGGTCGTACGCGTTGTCACGCAGTGCGGCCTGATTCCCATCGCTGGCAGCGGCATCGCCCTGAAGTGGCGCCGCGCTGCTGCTGAAGGCGGATTCATCGCCGATGGGCAGCAACAGATCCACATCCGCCGCCGTCACGCCTTCTTGCTGGTACAGGTCGCGCGCCAGTGAATACAGCAGCAGCACGTCCTTGTAGGCCGGAAGATCGAACAGCTCCTGCATCTCGTCGTTGCGGAACAGCATGGCCTCTAGCACGGCCATCGCGTTCAGGGGCGACGACCACAGGCCCTGCAGCCGCTGCACCACATCGGGATACTCCTCCAGAGTGCGGCCGTGCTGCGGTCCCTGGTCCCAGTCGGGCGCGTAGGCATTGAAGCGACGGTTGAACCGGGCCCGGATGCGCTCGTAGGCTGTGCGATCACCTTGTCGCCGGTAGATCTCCAGCAGCTTGGTGTACGGCAAGGGGCTCTGCCCCCCCGTGCCTCGCAGGTGCGACATCAGCAGGTCGACCGCAGCGTCCTCTTGGCCCAGGGCAATGAAGAAGTCGGCCTGCTGCTCAAGGTCGAGCAACTCCTCGACGGAGACTTCACGCACAGGCGCCTGACCGTCAACGATCGAGGACTGGGCATCCACGGCCATCGGGGCCGTGAACGGCTGGGTCCGCTCGTAGGCAGCCACGTCCGGCGCTGAGGCATCAAAGTCGAGCACGACGCGGGCGCCGGTGTGCTCGTTCTCGTCCGGTGCGGCCGCAGGTCTTGATGCGCTCGAGGCGCGGGCGGTCGCGGGCTCGGCACCATCGCCGCCCCACCAAGGCGCCTCTGCCTTGTTCTCGGGCAGCACGGAGGCGCCTGCATCCGCACGCTCGACGGCCCCCTGGTTGCGTTGACGCCAGAGCAACCAGCCCAGCAGACCACCCGCCAGGACCAGCAGGCCGATCAGCCACGGCACCAGCCGGCTGCGCCCTTCGGACTCGGCCAGACGGGCCTTCAACCCCGACTCGCTGCGGTGATAGGCGCTGGCTTCTCGCTTCAGATCGGCCAGGGTCTTCTCGAGCAGGCGCAGGCGCTCGGTCTCGCTGTCCAGCGCATCACCCACGCCAGAAGCCGCGGATGCACTGCCGGCAGGCATGAATACCGGATCCTCGATGTCCATCCGCAGACGGGGCCCGCTCCCCACATCCAGCAACAGGCGCGCCACCTGGCGTTCGGCGGACTCGCCGCCCGGCCGTGCGCTTGGTTCTGGTGCCGCAGGCGCCGCCTTGGGGGCTGGCCGGCTGCTGGCCCGAATGGCGGATGTCTCGGACCGCCGCGGGGACACCGCGGCGCGATCGCGCCGCACCACCGAGTCAGCGACTCGCCGGGTGCTGGACCGTACTGGCGCCAGGCCTGTCTCGGCCGTCACGGCCCGATCCGCCAAAGCAGTGGCGGGCAGGACCGGCGCGGACAGCGCCATCAACGGAGGATCCAGCAAGGTGGTGAAGCGGCGCATGAAACGGCGCTCGCAACCGGCACTGACCGCCACCTCGACGACGGGCTCAAGCAGCGGAATCGTGGTGGTGATACGGGCCGTCCACTCCGCAGGATTGGCCGTCGGACTGACACTGACCCGCACCTGGCTGGACACCAGCACGGTCTCACCCGAGACCACCTCGGCATGGACGCACTCGGCGTACAACTGCTCTCCCTGATCCAGCCGGATCGGCACCGTCAGCGACAGCGGCTGACCCAGTACGCCCGACGGCGTGACACGTCCGAAGCCGACCGCGAAGGCACCAGATGGGGCCACCGAGGCCGCCAGTGCGATGACAAGCGTCGCGCGGGGGAGAGCCATGCCTGATGTGGGGTCGCTGTAAGGGATTGTTCGGGGCACTCTAACACGACTGACCCGCGTTCCGCGCCCCAAGCGTGGGGGTGTGGCAGCGATGCAAGAATGCCGTGCCAAACGCCGCCCACCCTGCCCTGCGAGGTCTTCCGTCATGACTGCCAGCGTCCTCACGCACCGGGTCGAACAGTGCACCGTGATCACGCTGAGCGATCCCGGCAGCCGCAATGCCCTCTCACCCGCGCTGTATGCCGCGTTGGTGGAGGCCCTGGACACCGCCGCGGACGACGCCGAGGTCCGCAGCGTGGTGATCACCGGTGCCAGTGGGCATTTCTGTGCCGGCGGCCACCTGCAGCGTTTGGACAGGGCGCGCCACGGCAGCCGTGAACAGCAGGCCCAGGCCATCGACGCCTTGCATGGCCTGATCGACACCTTGAGGGCCTTGCCCAAACCGGTGATTGCTGCCGTGGAGGGGGCCGCGGCGGGTGCGGGCCTGTCACTGGCGCTGGCCTGCGACCTGCTGGTGGTGTCCAGGGATGCCCGCCTGGTGCTGTCGTACGGGCGGGTCGGACTGACACCCGACGGCGGTGCCACCTGGCTGCTCAGTCGCAGCGTGCCGGCTCAGCTGGTGCGCGAGTGGGTGTGGCTGGCCCAGCCCATTCCCGCGCAAAGCATGCACCAACTGGGTCTGGTCAACCGGCTGTGCGAGCCGGGCGAGGCGATCCGCGAGGCCACGGCGCTCGCGGCCCAGCTGGCCGGCATGGCCCCCAACGCTGTGGCAGCGGCCAAGGCGCTGTTGGGGTCGGCAGGCGATCGCCCGCTGCGTGCCCAGATGGATGCCGAACGGGAGTCGTTCCTGGACCAGTTGTTCCACGACAATGCGGGTGAGGGCATCGCGGCCTTCCTGCAGCGAAGACCGCCGGCCTTTCGATGACGCCTGCCGCGAGCCGTCCCCCGCGTTTTCACTGATCCATGGCGCGCCTGCCCTTGTCGCGCCCGAGACAAGCCATGAACACCCCCGTTCTTACAATCGACGAGCGTCACAACATCGACTCTGGTGCATGGTTCTCGTCACTCTCGCACACGCTGCGCTCGGCCATCCTGGCCCGGGCCTACGTGCGCCGATTGAACGACGGTGCCATGCTGGCGGCCCGCGGCACGCCGGCCGAAGACTGGATAGGCGTGGCCCGGGGCGCCGTGCGCGTGAGTTCGGTGTCGCTGTCCGGCAAGCAGGTCACGCTGACCTATGCCGAGCCAGGTACCTGGATCGGCGATGCGGCCCTCTTCGACGGCCTGCCGCGCACCCACGACGCTTCGGCCCACGGCTCCACCACCTTGTTGATCGTGCGCAAGGCCGACTTCAAGGACCTGCTGGCCCAGCACGTGGAGCTGTACGACGCCTTGTTGCGACTGAACTGCCGACGCCTGCGGCTGATGTTCAATCTGATCGAGGACCTCAACACCCGTCCCTTGGCCGCACGCCTGGCCAAGCAGTTGCTGATCCTTGCCAAGAGCTATGGCATTGCCCAGGGCGAGGAAATCCGCATCGGCCTGCAACTGGCGCAGGAGGATCTGGCGCAGTTGCTGGGCGCCTCGCGCCAGCGAGTGAACCAGGAGCTCAAGGAGCTCGAGCGCGAGGGCGCGCTGCGCGTCGAGCCCACCCGACTGGTGGTGCTTTCGCGCGACAAGCTGCTGGCCGCCGCCGACCGCTGAACCACCAGCCGGGGTCGCGCAGCCGCCGCCCGGACGGAGACTGACCCCGATGGATCACTTCACTGGGACCCGGCCCGTGGCCGAGCGCCACCGCTTCGACACCGACGCGTTGACGCGCCATCTGCAGGCCCATTTGCCGGGCTTCCAGGGGCAGCTGACGGTGGAGCAGTTCAAGGGCGGGCAATCCAACCCCACCTACCTGCTGAGCACGCCGACGCAGCGCTACGTGATGCGCACCAAGCCGGGGCCGGTGGCCAGGCTGCTGCCATCGGCCCATGCGATAGAGCGCGAGTTCCGCGTGATGAGCGCCCTGGCAGGCACCGACGTGCCGGTGGCCCGCATGCACCTGCTGTGCGAGGACGAAGCCGTGATTGGCCGCGCGTTCTACGTCATGGAGTATGTGCAGGGCCGCGTGCTGTGGGACCAGACCCTGCCCGACATGGCGCCCGCCGAGCGTGGCGCGCTGTATGACGAGATGAACCGCGTCATTGCTGCGCTGCATTCGGTCGACGTGGCCGCAGTGGGCCTGGCCGACTATGGCAAGCCCGGCAACTACTTCGAGCGTCAGATCGGACGCTGGAGCAAGCAGTACCTGGCCTCGGTCACTGGCCCCAATCCGGCGATGGACCGCCTGCTTGAATGGCTGCCGACGCACATCCCTGCCGGCGCGCGCGATGAGCGCGAGGTGGCCGTCGTGCACGGCGACTACCGCCTCGACAACCTGATCTTCCACCCCCACGAGCCGCGCGTGATCGCGGTGCTCGACTGGGAGCTGTCCACCATCGGCCACCCGCTGGCCGATTTCAGCTACCACTGCATGGCCTGGCACATCCCGCCGGGCACCTTCCGCGGCATCGGTGATGTCGACCACGCCGTGCTGGGCATCCCGCTGGAGGCCGACTACCTGCGGCGCTACTGCGAGCGCACTGGCCGCTCCGACCAGCAGTCCCTGATGGCCGACTGGGACTTCTACCTGGCCTACAACCTGTTCCGCATCGCCGCGATTGCCCAGGGCATCGCCAAGCGCCACCAGGAGGGCACGGCCTCCAGCGCCCAGGCCCAGGCCTATGGCGATGCCGCGCCGGCGCTGGCCGATCTGGCCTGGCGTTTCGCCCAGCGCGCCGACGCCGGCCACTGACCTTCCCGCCTTTTCGCCCCCCAGGAGACACCATGGACTTCGGCTACTCGCCGCGCACGCAGCAACTTCGCGAGGCCGTGTCGGCCTTCATGGACGAGCACGTCTTCCCCAACGAGGGCCGCTACTGGGACGAGCTGCAGGCCAACACCTTGGCCGGTCGGCGCTGGACACCGCTGCCGGTGATCGAGGAGCTCAAGGTCAAGGCCCGCGCGGCCGGCCTGTGGAACCTGTTCCTGCCCGAGAGCGATCTGGGCGCCGGCCTGACCAACCAGGAGTACGCGCCGCTGGCCGAGCTGATGGGCCGCGTGCTGTGGTCCAGCGAGGTCTTCAACTGCTCGGCGCCCGACACCGGCAACATGGAAGTGCTGGTGCGCTACGGCACGGCCGAGCACAAGGAGCGCTGGCTCAAGCCGCTGCTGGCCGGCGAGATCCGCTCAGGCTTCGCGATGACCGAGCCCGCGGTGGCCTCCAGCGACGCCACCAACATCGAGGCGCGCATCGAGCGTCACGGTGACGAGTACGTGATCAACGGCCGCAAGTGGTGGACCAGTGGCGCCGGCGATCCGCGCTGCAAGGTGCTGATCTTCATGGGCAAAACCGACCCAGACGCGCCCCGCCACTCGCAGCAGTCGATGATCCTGGTGCCCATGGATGCGCCGGGCGTGACACCGATCCGCCCGTTGACGGTGATGGGCTACGACGACGCGCCGCACGGCCACATGGAAATCGACTTCAGGAACGTGCGCGTGCCCGCCAGCAACCTGCTGCTGGGCGAGGGGCGCGGTTTCGAGATCGCCCAGGGTCGGCTGGGCCCGGGCCGCATCCACCACTGCATGCGCCTGATCGGTCTGGCCGAACGGGCGCTGGGACTGATGTGCCAGCGCACGCTGCAGCGCGTTGCCTTCGGCAAGCCGATCGCCCAGCAGACGGTCACCCAGGAGCGCATCGCCGAGGCCCGCTGCATGATCGAGCAGGCCCGCCTGCTGACGCTGAAGGCGGCCTGGATGATGGACGTGGCCGGCAACAAGACCGCCAAGGCCGAGATCGCGATGATCAAGGTGGTGGCTCCCAACATGGCCTGCCAGGTCATCGATTGGGCGATCCAGGCACACGGCGGCGCCGGCATGTGCCAGGACTTCCCACTGGCCTTCTACTACGCCCAGGCCCGCACGCTGCGCTTCGCCGACGGTCCGGACGAGGTGCACCGCAACGCAATCGCCAAGATCGAACTGGGCAAGCACGCACCAGCACGCTGAGACCAGCCGACAGGCGCACCTCGATCAGGGCGCGTCCGCTGGCGCCGGCGGCTCGAAGCTTGCCAGGCCATCGCGGGCATCGGACAAGACCGCCTCGAACAGACGGATCAGATCGTCCAGCGCGACCGGCTCGACCTGAGGCAGGCCGACGCGCAGGCACAGCACCGACTGCTGCAAGGTGACCACCAGCGGCGTGGAAGGATCGCGCTGCATGGCCTGCGCCAGCAGGGCTCCTGCGGGACGGGCCAACCAGGCTTGCAGCCACCGGTCCACGTTGCCGGCGGCGCCCAGCATGTCGCGCAAGGTGCCCAGCTCAGCACTGCCCAGGCGGGTCGACACCGCCAGCCAGCGCAGCTCCTCGGGCCATGCCTCGTCCAGCCGGGTGCGTACCGAATCGGTGAAGGACTGGTACATCTCGGCCTCAAGCGCCGCCTGCAGGGCGCGTGGCAGCACCACCGCGTACGCGTCGGGATCGATGGCCAACGGCGCCCGGAGGCGCAGTTCCAGCGGACCCAGGTAGGCCCGGTGCGATGGCCCCCACTCCAGGCGCCAGGGAGGTGGCAGACCAGGTGGCTCGATGACAAAGCCATCCTGCGTACGCGCCGGCTTGAACTGCCAGCCGTGGATCTGCGCCCAGGCCTCAAGGGCGTTCAGATCGGTCACCCCGCTCGTCGCGGCTGGGTGCCTGCGCTTGATCCAGTCGAACATCGCTGGGTTAGAGTGCCGGAACACTGCAAGGAGCACGAGATGATCGAAGTGTATTCGTGGGCCACGCCGAACGGCCACAAGGTGCACATCATGCTCGAGGAATGCGGACTGCCCTACCGCGTGCATGCAGTGGACATCGGTGCCGGAGAGCAGTTCGATCCGGCCTTCCTGGCAATCAGCCCGAACAACAAGATCCCGGCGATCGTCGATCCGGATGGCCCGGATGGCGAGCCGATCTCGCTGTTCGAGTCGGCCGCCATCCTGCTCTACCTGGCGGGCAAGACCGGCCGCCTGCTGCCCGCCAGCACCCGAGGCAGGTACGAAGTGCTGCAGTGGTTGATGTTCCAGATGGGCGGTGTGGGACCGATGCTGGGCCAGGCCCACCACTTCCGCATCTATGCGCCCCAGAAAATCGACTACGCCGTCGAGCGCTACACCAACGAGGCCGGGCGCCTGTACAAGGTGATGAACGCGCGCCTGGCGCGTTCCACCTATCTGGGCGGCAGCGAGTTCAGCATCGCCGACATCGCGGTCTACCCTTGGTTGCGCTCCTGGAAGAACCAGGGCATCGACTGGGCCGACTATCCGCACCTGAAGGGCTGGTTCGACGAGATCGGTCAGCGACCTGCGGTGCAGCGCGGCTGCGAGATCCTGGCCGAGCGCCGCAGGCCGATCACCAACGACGAACGCGCCCGCGAGGTGCTGTTCGGCGAGCGTCAGCGACTGCAGCGCTGAATCGGACCACTAGAATCGCGGCCTGTCACTGCCCGTAGCTCAACTGGATAGAGCAGCTGCCTTCTAAGCAGCAGGTCGGGGGTTCGAGTCCCTCCGGGCAGGCCAGACGCGGCGTCTGGCCGATGCGTGCCGACACATTGGTCGGGGCGAGAGGATTCGAACCTCCGACCCTCTGCTCCCAAAGCAGATGCGCTACCAGACTGCGCTACGCCCCGACGAAGCTGCGCATTGTAGCCGGGCCGCGGCCCGCTTCAGGGGCGCGCCGGCAGGACGACGATGCCGTCCTCATCGGCCACCAGGTATTCACCGGGACGAATGGGCAGGCCGTCGATCTGGACAGGGACATCGCGCAAGCCCTGGTCCTTGCGATCGGTCGGCATGGGCTGCAGGGCCAGCGCATACAGGCCGACATCGGCCGCCGCCAGCTCGGCCTTGTCGCGCACCGCCCCCCAGATCACCAGGCCCGCCCAGCCGTTCTTCGCCGCGGCCTGGGCCAACTGACCTCCCACCATCGAGCGGCGCACGGTCCCACCGGCATCCACCAGCAGCACCCGCCCCAGGCCCGGCGTGTTCACCGCTTCCTTGACGCGCGAGTTGTCGTCCAGGCACTGCACCGTGCTGAGCGCGCCCGCAAAGCGCCTGCGGCCGCCATAGCTGTGGAACACGGGGGGAAGCACACGCAGTGCGCCGCTGCTGTCCGATTTGTGTGCATCGCACAGGTCGCAGGTGGAAGGATTGGCATCGGTGTTCATGGCTGCCGATTCTGCCGCGAGTCCCCGACGTCGACCTTGCAACTCAGGCGGCGACAGCGGCCCTGCGGCGGGCCACGCCAGCCCCCACCCACCAGGCCGAGGCCACGCCGCATAGCAAGGCCAGACCAGCGCCCCAGAACACCGCTGCCGGCTGCCGGAGGTCCATCAGTGCGCCGAAGACGGGTGCCGCCAGTGCGAAGCCGATGTCCAGGCCCGAGTACACCGTTCCATAGACGCGTCCGGTTGCACCTGGCGGCGCCGCCCGCTTGATCAGCATGTCGCGCGAGGGCCCCGCCAGACCGGTTCCCAGGCCGGCCGACGCGGCCACCAGCATGGCCATCGGCCCGGGAAGCACACCACTGGCCACCAGCCAGAGCACGCCAGCCGACCCCAGCAGACACAGGGCGATCAGGCGCTCGAGCCGCTCTGCCCGACCGGCCAGGAAGCCGCCCAACACCATCCCGGCAGCGCCGAAGAGCATGAAGCCGGTGACGATGAACGAGGTCAGCTCCAGCGACAGGCCGTACAGTTGCTGCAGCGCCGGGCTGGCAAAACTCTGAATGGCGCTGAGCGCGCAGGTGGTCCAGAAGAAGAAGCTGAAGCACAGCCACACCGACGGCAAGCGCAGGAAGGCCAGCGGGTGCTCTCCGGCCCCCGCCACGGCCGTCTGCCGGCTGGCCGACGCCAGGCCGTCGGCGCGGTCGTCGATGGCCGCGCGCTGCCACCACAGCACGGCCAGCACCAGCAAGGCCCAGACGCTGGTGCCCGCCACCGCCACGCGCCACGAACCACTCAGCGCCGTCAGGCCGGTCAGGAAGACCGGCGCAGCCGCCCAGCCAAGGTTGCCAGTGATGCCGTGCACCGAGAACGCATGGCCCAGATTCCGCGGCGACACCCGCTTGTTGAGGATGGTGAAATCCGCCGGATGGAAAGGCGCATTGCCCAGCCCAGCCAGCACGGCGGCCAGCATCAGTCCCGCGTAGCCCGGCGCCAGCGCAGCGGCCACACCAGCCGCCGCAAAGCACAGCATGGCCAACATCAGCACCGGGCGAGCCCCGAAACGATCGACCACGAATCCCGCCAAGGCCTGCCCCACGCCCGAGATGACAAAGAAGGTGGACACCAGCAAGCCCAGTTGCGCATAGCTCAGCCCGAAATCCCGGATGAACAGCGGGAACAGCGGCGGCAGCAACAGATGAAAGAAGTGTGAGGTTCCGTGAGCCAGGCCCACCAGACCAATCGTGGTAGCGTCGTCGCGCAGACGGGCTTCGGGGGCAGCGGCCAGGGAGGTGTCGGGCATCGTGGCGCCATCTTAGCGATCCCGACCATGCGCTGACGACACAACCGGAGACACCCCAACGCCCGCTCGGTCCTATGGTGCAACCATGCCGCTCTCTCACCCGACCAATCGCCCACCGCTGTCTTTGCGCATCGTCCCTGACCTGCCCGTGCGACATGCCGGCACCCTGGAGCTGGTCGACAGCGAGTTCATGGCCACGGCGCTGGACTCGCGCTGGCACAGCGACGGCGACCTGGCCGACGACCGCCGCGACCTGCTGCTGCTGGACCCGGCACTGCGCTGGGCCCCGGCCATCATGCAGGCCTTGGCGGAAACCACCGGCGCGCCGCTGGCGCGGGTGCGCGTGCTGTCGCCGGTGGCCCTGCGCGAAGTGGCCGTGATCGACGAGATCCGCCTGCCGCGCGAAGCCGGCCTGCCTTGCATCGTGCGCCACCTGCATACCCGGCGGCTGGAGCCCGACTGCCCGTCGCCGGCCATGACCCGGGTTTGGCGTCGCACCCGCCTGGCCGTGATGCTGGCCGACCCGTTGCAGGACGCCGAGGCCACGCGCTGGGTGCTGATGGTGGCGGCACAGGTGCGACGGCTGGGCGAAGAAAGCCCGCCCTGGACGGTCCTGGGGCCGCCGTCGGCGCGCGAGGCGGCGGCCCAAGGCACACCGAACCCGCCCTGGGTGCAGCGCATGCGCTTCGAGCCGGCGCCGGCACGCGGCAGTGTTTCGGAGGCCTGGAACGCCATCTTCAAGGCCTGGCAGCAGGTCCGCTGAGCTGCACGGCGCTACCATTGGCGGATTGTTCCGCCGGGCGGCGTGCAGGACGCGCTGCTGAAGCCCTCATGTCCGAAACCAGCTATGAATACACCCGTCAGGATGCCCTCGGCCAGAGCTGCACCCTGAGCGCCTGGGCCAAGGTCCCGGCTCCGCTGACGCCCAGCCAGCGCAGCGCTCTCAAGGCCCGTGCGCGCGACCTGCTCAAGGCGAAGAGCGCCGTGCTGGTGGCCCACTACTACGTCGAGGGCGAACTGCAGGATCTGGCGTTGGAGACCGGCGGCATTGTTGCCGACTCCCTGGAGATGGCCCGCTTCGGCCGCGACCATGCCAGCCAGACCCTGGTGGTGGCGGGCGTGCGATTCATGGGCGAGAGCGCCAAGATCCTGTCGCCCGCCAAGACCGTGCTGATGCCCGATCTGGACGCCACCTGCTCGCTTGATCTGGGCTGTCCGGCAGACGACTTCGCCGCCTTCTGCGACGCCCACCCCGACCGCACCGTGGTGGTCTATGCCAACACCAGCGCCGCCGTGAAGGCGCGCGCCGACTGGATGGTGACCAGCTCCTGCGCACTGGGCATCGTCAACCACCTGAAGGAGCTGGGCCAGAAGATCCTCTGGGCGCCAGATCGCCACCTGGGCCGCTACATCCAGCGCGAGACCGGTGCCGACATGCTGCTGTGGCAGGGCGACTGCATCGTCCACAACGAGTTCAAGGGTGTCGAGCTTCGGTTGCTGAAGGACCAGCACCCGGACGCCATGGTGCTGGTTCACCCCGAGTCGCCAGAGAGCGTGGTGGCGCTGGCTGATGTGGTGGGCTCGACCTCGCAGATGCTGAACGCGGTGATCAACGGCAGCGCGCAGGCGTACATCGTCGCCACCGACAACCTGATCATGCACCGCATGCGCCAACTGGCGCCTGGCAAGACGCTGATTGAAGCCCCCACTGCCGGCAACAGTGCCACCTGCAAGAGCTGTGCACACTGCCCCTGGATGGCAATGAACGGTTTGCAGGGCGTGGTCGATTGCCTTGAGAACGGTACGGGCGAGATTCACGTTGATCCGGTGATCGGCATGAAGGCCCATGGCTGCATCGACCGCATGCTGGCCTTTGTCGCTGCACACCCCTCGGCGCTGGCGCCCAAGGTCCAGGGCATGGTCCAGGGCATCGGAGCCGCCTGATGGATTTCGACCACAACGAGACACTGGACGAGGCCCGTGCGCGCAACGTGCGCGACGCGCTGTTCGAAGACATCGGCCGCGGCGACTGGACCGGCCAGCTGGTGCCGGCCGGTCGCCGCGTGCGCGCCCGGGTGACGGTGCGCGAGGACGCCATCCTGTGCGGTCGCGACTGGTTTGATGCCTGTGTCACCACACTGGACCCCCAGGCCCGGGTGCAGTGGCACTACGCCGAAGGCGCCCGCATGATGGCGGCCACGCCGGTGTGCGAGATCGAGGCCGACGCCCGCGCCCTGCTCTCGGCCGAGCGACCGGCGCTGAACTTCCTGCAACTGCTCTCCGGCACCGCCACCCTCACCCGCCGCCATGCCGACGCGATCGAAGGCGCCAGCCCCAACCCGCGCGGCTGCGTGGTGCTGGACACCCGCAAGACCCTGCCCGGCCTGCGCCAGGCGCAGAAGTACGCGGTGCGTGTGGGCGGCGGCGCCAACCAGCGCCTGGCGCTGTGGCACGGCATCCTGATCAAGGAAAACCACATCGCCGCGGCCGGCGGCATTCCGCAGGTGCTGGCCCAGGCGCGCGCACTGAACGCTGGTGTCGAGGTGCAGATCGAGGTGGAGAGTCTGGCTCAGTTGCAACTCGCGCTGGAGCACGGTGCCACCAGTGTGCTGCTCGACAACTTCAGCACCGCGCAAATGCGTGAGGCCGTGGCGCTGACCCGCGGTCGCGCACTGCTGGAAGCCTCGGGCGGCATCACGCTGGAGGGCCTGCGCGAGATCGCCACCACGGGCGTCGACCGCATCTCGATCGGCAAGCTCACCAAGGACGTGGTGGCCACCGACTACTCGATGCGCGTCCTGGACTCCCTGGCCAGTTGACGGGCGGCGCCCTGTGTCGTCGCGTTGTGCGCTATTTCGCGTCTGGCGACGTTTCCGTCGCTGAGCATGCAGTCATGTGGCCCGAGGTGAGATGAAGTTCACGCTTCGGGTCGGGCCAAAGGCTCCACACTTCGGCGATGGACATCACCTCGATCCACAACTGGTACGAACGCGCCGTCTTCAACGAAGTCATGGCGCAGGCGCAGGCCTTTCCGCATCTGCTGGGCAATGACGATATGCTGGCCGATGTGGCCTGCGTGGCGCTGAACCGGCTGCCGCCGCGCTACATCCGGCACGACGTCGACCTGGCATTCTTCCAGACTGAACGCGAGCGCAGCGACAGCGAACGCGCGGTGGTCGAGTCGGTGGAGTTTGCGTTGGGCTTTGTGCAGGCGCGCAACGCGATGCGGGCGCGCAGCTGAACTGACCAGTTCAGGCCGGGATCAGGCCGTAGACGCGCTCGGCCGGCACGCGTGGCAGGCCTTTGCGATCCCGCACCGGGCCTGTGATGGCGTAGTCCGGATCGGCCGAGTGGCGTGCCAGGGTGGCGGCCACCGGCTGCCCCTGCGCATTGGTGATCGTGGCCACACGCGGCGTCGTGGCGTTGGGGCCGCGGTGCGTCACGACGGCGATCTCTCCGCTCTTGAGTTGCACCATGTCGCCGGGCGGGTACAGGCCCAGTTGCTTGATGATGCCGGTGGCCATCGGGCCGCCTCGTTCCTCGTCGAACAACTGCCGGGCGGCCACCTGGATTGGCAGGGCCTGGCGGATCGCCCGGGCACTGATCTTGGCGGTGAACACATCCGCCGTGCGCAGCGCATGGGCCAGCTCGCTGACCTGGGTCAAACCGGCCGGGTAGCCCGCGCCATCCGGGCGCTCGTGGTGCTCGCGCACCGCCTGCAGCCAGGCCTCGTCGGCCACGCCGGCCTGGCGCAGCAAGGCCTCGGAGGCCAACGGGTGGGACCGGATCAGCTCTCGCTGGCGGGAGGTGGGCGGGTCGGATTGCATGGCCATCTGGGCTTGCAGCTCCAGCGTCGAGACATTCATCGTCAAGGCCGCCGCCACCAGGCGTCGACCGGTGGCGGCATCCCAGCCCAGATGGCGCGACAGCAGCAGGCTGACCACGGCGCTGTGCTGGGCGTGCTGCAGGGCGTACAGCGCAAAACGGGGATCGGGAGGACGCACCACCATGAACAGTGCCACGTCCACATGCCGGTCCACCCGCTCGATCAGGCGCTCCGCCAGCCACAGCAGCGCGGCCTCCTGGCCCGGCTGGCCGGCCAGCACCTGGCGCAGCAGGCCGTCGAGCTGCCAGATCATTTCCTCCCAGCGGTCGAACAGCGTGGGAGCGCGCCGGACTGGCGTCACAGCGGCCTGGGGCTTCTGGCGCTGGGCACGCAGCGCATCGGCCACCGCCCGGTCCACCCAGGCACCACGGGCAATCAACGCCTCAAGCTGGGCCTCGCTGACCACCACATGCCCCTCGGCGAGCAGGCGCCGCTCGAAGGGATCCAGCACATGAAAAGGCAAGGGCGCACCGACCAGCAGCAGGTCCAGCACTTCGCTCAATGGCTGTCGGATCACACTCATCGACGGTCCTCGGGCATGCCAGGCAGCCCGCCACATACTCCGCTCAGTGCCGCTGCCTCGGTCATCGCGGCCGGCGGCTGCGGGCCTCTCGGTACAGCACGGTCGGGAAGCTCATCGGCAGTGGCTGTGGAAAATCGCGAATGTAGTGCAGGCCGCGGCTTTCGTGGCGCATCAGGGCCGAGCGCACGATCAGCTCGCCACAGACCAGCAGGTTGCGCAGCTCCAGCAGGTCGCGGTTGACGCGGAAGTTGGCATAGTACTCGTCGACTTCCTCGCGCAGGTTGCGGATGCGGTGCTGGGCCCGCTCCAGCCGGCGCGTGGTGCGCACGATGCCCACGTAGTTCCACATCAGCAGGCGCAGCTCGTCCCAGTTGTGCGAGATCACCACCTGCTCGTCGGCGTTCTCGACCAGGCTCTCGTCCCAGGCCGGCACGGCCACAGGCACGGGATCGGGCTGGGCA
The DNA here is from genome assembly GCA_017302485.1 of Burkholderiales bacterium. Taxonomy (GTDB): domain Bacteria; phylum Pseudomonadota; class Gammaproteobacteria; order Burkholderiales; family Burkholderiaceae_C; genus Ideonella. The sequence goes on from JAFLDI010000010.1 coordinate 21,511, forward strand.
TGAATCGTCTCGGCGCAGGTCTTGCCGATCACCACGCATTCCAGCAGCGAATTGCTGGCCAGCCGGTTGGCACCGTGCAGGCCGGTATAGGTGGATTCACCCACCGCGAACAGCCCCGGCAGGTCGGTGCGACCGTCGGTGTCGGTGACGATGCCGCCGCAGCTGTAATGCGCCGCAGGCACCACCGGGATGGGCTGACGGGTGATGTCGATGCCCAGGCTCAGGCAGCGCGCGTGGATGGTGGGGAAATGCTGGCGGACGAAGTCCTCACCCTTCTCGGTGACGATGGGGGAGACATCCAGCCAGACATGGTCCAGACCGTGCTTCTTCATCTCGAAGTCGATCGCCCGGGCAACGATGTCGCGCGGCGCCAGTTCGGCCCGCGGGTCGTGCTCCGGCATGAAGCGCCCGCCCCCGGCCGAAGCAGGCAGCTTCAGCTGGGCGCCTTCGCCGCGCAGCGCCTCGGTCAGCAAGAAGGTGCGGTCCTGCGGGTGGTACAGGCAGGTGGGATGGAACTGGATGAACTCCATGTTGGCCACCCGGCAGCCGGCACGCCAGGCCATGGCCACGCCGTCACCGGTGGCGGTGTCCGGATTGCTGGTGTAGCGGTAGACCTTGCCCAGCCCACCGGTGGCCAGCACCACGGCGCGCGCGGCCAGCGCGTCGACCCGGCCTGCGGCGATGTCCAGCGCATAGACACCATGCACCCGGCGCGCCTTGGGGTCGTCGAAGCGGCCCAGGTGGTGGTGGGTGATCAGATCCACCGCCATCACCTGCTCACGCAGTGTGACGCGCGGGTTGGCCCGCGCGGCGGCCAGCAGGGCATCGTGGATGGCCTTGCCGGTGGCGTCGGCCGCATGCGCGATGCGACGCACCGCATGGCCCCCTTCGCGCGTCAGGTGCAGGCCCAGCGGGCCATCGGGGTCGGCCGAGAAGGGCACGCCCTGGGCCACCAGCCATTCAATGGCTGCAGCGCTGTGCTCGGCGATGAAGCGGGCGGTGTTTTCGTCGACCAGTCCGGCGCCGGCGTCTTGCGTGTCGTGGACATGGCTTGCGATGCTGTCGTCACTGCCCAGCACGCCGACGATGCCGCCCTGGGCCCAGGGCGTGGCGCCTTCGCCCAGCGTGCGCTTGGCCAGCACCACCACCTGCTGCCCCTGCTGGGCCAGGTGCAGGGCCACCGTCAAGCCGGCCAGACCGGCGCCGACGATCACCACCGGCAGGTCCGGTGTCTGCGCCGCTTGAGGTTCTTGCTTCATGCGTGTGGCCATCCGCGCGTGACGGCCCTGTGACAACGGGCTCCATTCTAGGAGCCCGTCGTCGCACGGTCAGTGGACGGTGCGTCCGAAGCTGAACTGGTCGCCGTCGACCTGCACCGGGATGGTGTCCTTCGGCCCGAAGCGACCCTCCAGGATCAGCCGCGCCACCGGGTTCTCGATGCGCTGCTGGATCGCCCGCTTGAGCGGCCGCGCTCCGAACACCGGGTCGAAGCCGACCTTGGCGATCTCGGCCAACGCCTCGGGCGAAACGTCCAGCGCCATCTCCATCTTGGCCAGGCGTGCTTCCAGCGCCCCCAGCTGGATGCGGGCGATCGATTCGATGTGGCTCTGGTCCAGCGCATGGAAGACCACGGTTTCGTCGATGCGGTTGAGGAACTCGGGCCGGAAGTGCTGCTTGACCTCGCCCCACACCGCCTCGCGGATGTCCTCGGTCGGCTGGCCGGCCATCGACATGATCAGGTGGCTGCCCAGGTTGCTGGTCATCACGATGACGGTGTTCTTGAAGTCCACGGTGCGGCCCTGGCCGTCGGTCAGACGGCCATCGTCGAGCACCTGCAACAGCACATTGAAGACGTCCGGGTGGGCCTTCTCGACCTCATCGAGCAGCACCACGCTGTAGGGCTTGCGGCGCACCGCCTCGGTCAGGTAGCCGCCCTCGTCATAGCCCACGTAGCCCGGCGGCGCGCCGATCAGGCGGCTGACGGTGTGCTTCTCCATGAACTCGCTCATGTCGATGCGGATCATGTGGTCTTCGCTGTCGAACAGGAAGCCCGCCAGCGCCTTGCACAACTCGGTCTTGCCCACGCCGGTGGGGCCCAGGAACAGGAAGCTGCCCAGCGGCCGGTTCGGGTCGCTCAGGCCGGCGCGGCTGCGGCGGATGGCGTCGGAAACGGCGACGATGGCCTCGTCCTGGCCCACCACCCGCTCGTGCAGCTTGCCTTCCATCTGCAGCAGCTTGTCGCGCTCGCCCTGCATCAGTTTGGACACCGGGATGCCGGTGGCGCGGCTGACCACCTCGGCGATCTCCTCGGCGCCCACCATGGTGCGCAGCAGCTGCGGGCCCTGACCGCCGGCCTTCTTGCCGGCCTCCTTGGCCTGGGCTTCCTTCAGGCGCTTGTCCAGCTCGGGCAGCTTGCCGTACTGCAGTTCGGCCACCTTGTCGAAGTTGCCCTTGCGCTTGAGCTCCTCGATCTGGAACTTGATGCGGTCGATCTCTTCCTTGACCTGGGCGCTGCCCTGGGCCTGGGCCTTCTCGGCCTTCCAGATCTCCTCCAGGTCGGCGTACTCGCGCTCGAGCTTGACGATTTCCTCCTCGATCAGCGCCATGCGCTTGATCGACGCCTCGTCGGTCTCCTTGCGCACTGCCTCGCGCTCGATCTTCAGCTGGATCAGGCGGCGATCGAGCTTGTCCATGGCCTCGGGCTTGGAGTCGATCTCGATCTTGATCTTGGCTGCCGCCTCGTCGATCAGGTCGATCGCCTTGTCGGGCAGGAAGCGGTCGGTGATGTAGCGGTGGCTCAGCTCGGCCGCGGCGACGATGGCCGGGTCGGTGATCTCCACCCCGTGGTGGACCTCGTACTTCTCCTGCAGGCCGCGCAGGATGGCGATGGTCGCCTCGACCGTGGGCTCGTCGACCAGCACCTTCTGGAAGCGGCGCTCCAGCGCGGCGTCCTTCTCGACGTACTTGCGGTACTCGTCCAGCGTGGTGGCGCCGATGCAGTGCAGCTCGCCGCGCGCCAGGGCCGGCTTGAGCATGTTGCCGGCGTCCATCGCGCCCTCGGCCTTGCCGGCGCCCACCATGGTGTGCAGCTCGTCGATGAACAGGATGATGCGGCCCTCGTCCTGCGACACTTCCTTGAGCACCGCCTTCAGGCGCTCCTCGAACTCGCCTCGGAACTTGGCGCCGGCCAGCAGGCCCGCCATGTCCAGCACCAGCACGCGCTTGTCCCTGAGCGTGTCGGGCACCTCGCCGGCCACGATGCGCTGGGCCAGGCCCTCGACGATGGCGGTCTTGCCCACGCCCGGCTCGCCGATCAGCACCGGGTTGTTCTTGCTGCGCCGCTGCAGCACCTGGATGGCGCGGCGGATCTCGTCGTCGCGGCCGATCACCGGGTCAAGCTTGCCGACGCGGGCGCGCTCGGTCAGGTCCAGCGTGTACTTCTTCAGCGCCTCGCGCTGACCCTCGGCCTCGGCCGAGTCCACCGTCTGGCCACCTCGCACCGCGCTGATTGCCGCCTCCAGCGACTTGCGGGTCAGGCCGTGGCCGCGCACCACGCCGCCGATATCGTTCTTGGCCTCAGACAAGGCCAGCAGGAACATCTCGCTGGCGATGTAGGCGTCGCCGCGCTGCATCGCCTCCTTGTCGGCCTGCTGCAACAGTTGCACCAGGTCGCGCCCGGCCTGGGTCTGCCCGCCGCCCTGCACGCTGGGCAGGCCGCCCATCGCCACCTCCATGGCCTGCTTCAGCGCGGCGGTGTTGGCTCCGGCGCGGTCAAGCAGGGCCTTGGGGCCGTCGGGCTGGGCGAGCATCGCGGCCAGCACGTGGCTGGGCTCGATGTAGGGGTTGTCGCGGGCGACCGCCAGGCTCTGGGCTTCGGCCAGGGCCTGCTGGAACGCGGTGGTGAGCTTGTCGAGACGCATGGAAATAACCTCCGATTGCGTACGGACATGAGGCGATGCCGCGCCTTTTCAAGAGCGGCGGCCAGCACTCCTCTTGTGTCAGCTCAGAGTGTGCGCCCCAACGGGTGGTAGTGGCCGCCCTGGAACACCAGCGGCGGCAGCGGCGCCTCCGACAGCGCCAGCACGCGCCCGACAAACAGCACATGGTCGCCCATGACCAGTTCACGCTCGGTAGCGCATTCCAGGGCGGCACAGCAGCCGGCCAACACCGGCGCACCGCCGTGGCCCTTGCGCCAGTCGCCCTCGGCAAAGCGGTCATGCACCGGGCTGGCAAAGCGCCGCGACAGCTCGATCTGGTCCTCGGCCAGCACGTTGACGGCGAAATGGCTGGCCTGGCGGAAGGCCGGCAGCGCCGGGCTGGCAGCGCGCAGCGCCCACATCACCAGCGGCGGCTCCAGCGACAGGGCGCCGAAGGAATTGACCGTCAGGCCCACAGGCTGCCCGTCGGCAGAGCGGCAGGTGGTGATCGTCACGCCGGTGGCATAGCGCCCCAGCGCACCCCGCAGGGCCTTGGCATCGAAAGACATCAGGCCGCCATGGTAGGGCATGCGCCCTGCCCTGCCCGACCGGCGGGGCTCAGGAACAACAGCGCAGCGCCAACTGCAGCACCCCACAGGCCAGTCCGACGCCGGCCAGCAGCGGCAGCAGCGCGAACGGGCGGGTCCAGCGCCAGTCCGGGCGCGGCCGGTGGCGCGCGCTCAGCGCGGGCGCATCCATCCGCCCACCCCACGGCCCGCAAACGTGTGGATCCAGGCCACCGAGCCGTCGGCCGACGGGTAGGCCATCAGGTAGCCATCGACCCCTTCGTTCACGGTCAGCAGGGCCACCTGGTCGGGCGCCGTCGGTGTGCAGGGGCTCAGCGAGCGGTCCTGCGGCGCCGCGCCGTCAGCGGTGCTGTAGGCGGTCCAGGTCTGCATCGAGGGCACCCGGGTGTCGAACCGCCACTGCGCCAGGCCCATCGCCGCCACGCCATCGGCCTCTGCGCCATAGCGGCCGATGTAGGCCTTGCCCGGCAACAGGTCGCAGGCGCCGTTGGGCAGCGCGTCCCAGGCGCCCGCCGGCCGGGCTTCGCCGGTCATCGCGGTCTGCGGCGCCTGGGCCAGCAGCTGCAGCGCTCCCTTCTCGCGCACGGCCAGCATCGTCAGGCTGTCGGACAGGTTCAGCTGCTGCGCCAGGCCGGCCAGCTGCCGCGTGGGCAGGCAGGTGAAGCTGCCCTGTTCCTGGCCGGCGCTCAGCGGGTCACCGCCATTGACCATCAGCGTGAAGCTGCCCGCCCTACCGGTGGCATCGAACACCAGGCGACCGATGATGGACTTGCCGACGTCCGACAGCCCGTCCACGCTGCGCACCTGGCCCTGCAGCAGAAACACGAAGCGCTTGCCCGCATAGGGTCCGCAGGCGCCGGCCTGGACGGCCGGCGCGGTGGCGATCAGCAACGCCGCCGTTGCCAGCGCGGTACGGTATCGGGGGGGTGTGTGTCGCATCTGTCCTCCAAACAGGGGTCCGGTGGTGGTGTTGGATTGACGGGCACCGAACTGGCTTTGCATCCTGCGGGTGGTGGACCTGCGGGTCCATTTGTCTGCCCGCCCAACGCCTGAAAACTCCTGAAATCCGATGTCGACCCCGCTGGTGCTGCGTTTTTCAGACTTCGAGTGGCATGGCGCCGAGCAGCGCCTGACCCGGGACGGGCAGGCACTGGAGCTGGGCAGCCGGGCCTTTGACCTGCTGGGCCTGTTGGCCAGCCAGGCAGGGCGGGTGGTCAGCAAGGAGACCGCCTTCGAGCATGTCTGGCCCGGCCGGGTGGTCGAGGAGAACAACCTGCAGGTCCAGGTATCCACCTTGCGCCGCCTGCTCGGTCGGGACGCGATTGCCACCGTGCCCGGACGAGGCTACCGGTTCACCTGGCCCGTGGCCCAACTGACCGCGGGCGCCGCGGCGCCACCCGCGCCCAG
>JAFLDI010000100.1 GCA_017302485.1 Burkholderiales bacterium
CCGGCCTGGGCAAAGGGCAGCGTGCGCGGCACGCCGGCAGGAGCCGACTCGCCAGGCATGCGCCGTTCTTCGTCGACATCGATGACGGCCAGCCTGAAGCTGCGCAGCTGGTCAGCCGACAGCGGCGCCAGCGGCCGGCCCTTGAGCACCATGCCCTGGCCCTGCGACGACAGCGTGGCCAGGCGGTCGCCGGTGGCGCCGTCGGCGAGCATGAAGGCCGGCAGCTCGATCAGCCAGTGCGGCTGCACGCCGCGCCGCTCCAGCCAGTCCAGCAGCGCCCGCAGCCAGGCCTCGCTGGTCAGGTTCAGCGCGATCGGGCCGGCGTCGGCAGGCCAGACCTCGCCCAGCAACTGGCCCAGTGCCTCAGGGTCGGGGGCCGGTCCGCCCGGCAGCGGGTGCACGGTCAGGCGGGCGGTGGAGGGTTGACGGCGCGCGTCGAACAGCGCGCTCGCCGCCAGGATCAGGTGGTCGAGGACAGGGGCGGACATGGCCAGGCAGCTTGGGGTGGACGACGGCCGATCCGGTAGAGCCAGGGCCGGCCGGCACCTCACATGTTGATGTATTGGAACAGCGACATCTTCTGCAGTGTGGCGTAGGTTTGCAAGGCCACCTGGTAGCCGGTCTGCTGATTGGCGAAATCGGAGATGGCCTGGGTCTCGTCCAGGTCCTCGGCATCCGACTCTGTGGTCTTGGCGAACAGCTTGAGGTCCGAAACGCGCGCCTGCACGCCCTCGATGCGGTTGAGCGTCTCGCCCGCCAGGCTGCGCGAGGACTGCAGCTGGCCCAGGCTCTGGTCGACATCGCGCAGACCGGTCTGGACGGTCTGCGTGACCTGCGTGGGCGACTGGTTGGGTTGCTTCAGCGCATTGACCACCCGGTCCAGCGCATCGAAGACCGACAGGCCGACGGCCGAGGGCGTGATCTCGAAGGCATCGGCATCGGCCGGCTCGCCGCTGATGCTGAAGGACATGCCGTCGATCGTGATCGCCTGACCGGTGGTGTAGGGCTGGTCGGTCAGGCCGGTGGGGTTGCCGTCCTGCAGCACCGTGTAGGTGGTGACACCCCCCACCACGCTGAAGTTGACGCTGTAGGTGGAGCCGGTGATCTGCGCCGGGTCGGTGACCCGGCCCGCGTCGATCCAGGCCGCGCTGCTGTTCAGGTTGCGGGTCTCGAAGACGCCGTTGCCGGTGCGTGCCCCCATCCAGACCTGGCGGCCGTCGAAGGTCAGCGGAAGCTGCTCGTCCGAGGCAACCTCCACCTGGCCACCGGTGCCGGTGTAGGCCGCGCCTCCCGGCGCATCCAGGAAGGGCGGCTGGCTGGTGCCCTGGCCGGAGAAGACGAAGCCGCCGGCGCCGTTGCCCCGGTTGGCCACGCTCATCAGCTGCTTGCGGATCTCGGCCAGTTGCTTGGCCACATCCTGACGCTGGGCGTCGCTGTAGCTGGCATTGCCTGCCGCCACCACCAGCTCGCGGGCCTGCTGCAGCAGCTCGCCCGCGTCGCCCAGTGCCGACTCGGTCAGGGTCATGGCATTCTTGCTGGCATCCACCGCGCGCTGGTTGGCGTCGGAGCGCTGCTGCAGTGCGCGGGCGCGCTCGGCGCGCGCAGCAGCCACCGGATCGTCGCTGGCGTGCAGCACACGCTTGCCGCTGGTGAGCTGCTGCTGGGCCTCGACCAGGTCCTGCTGGCGCTTTTGCAGCGTGGTGATGACCTTGTCATAGGCATTCAGGGTGGCGACGCGAAACATGTGGGGACTCCCGGAAAATCAGGCTCACTGGCCCAGCTGCAGCATGGTGTCGAACACCTGCTGGGCCACCTGCAGCACCTTGGCGGCGGCCTGGTAGCTCTGCTGGTACTGCAGCAGCATCGCGGCCTCCTCGTCGAGGTTGACCCCGACCTTGGAGGTCACGGCGTCGGTGGCCTGGGTGTAGGCCGAATCGGAGATCTGCGCGGCCGTCTTGGCGCTTTGCACGCGCACACCGATGTCCGACATCGTGTTGGCATAGGCATCGGTCAGCGTGGCGCCCTCGGCCATGCTGCCGTCCTGGCGCAGCGTGCGGCCGACGAAGCGCTCGTCACGCAGCGCCGCCACCTGCAGGGCATTGCCGTTGTTGGTGGCCGGGAACCGGGTCTTGGCGATGTCGATCGTGTCGCCAGACTTGGGCACGCCATTCAGGCGCAGCTCGAAGCCGTTGAAGCTGATCGGCTCGCCGGGCACCCAGGCGCCGCTGCCGCTGTCAACCACATTCCCATCGGGGTCGGTGATCGTGTAGTCGAAACCGCCGGTGTCGTCATTGAAGCTGACCGACACGCTGAGGTTGGGGTCGATGCCTCGGCTGACCACCTTGAGCGAGGCGATGGTCGCCGTGCCGGTGTTGGCGTCACCCATGGTGGCGGTGACTGGAGACGCCGCGGCGATGCCGTCCGGATCGTCCAGCACGCGCTTCATGCCAGTGGCGGCATGACCAACCGGCTGCAGCAGGAAGCGGTCGCCGCTTTGCAGTCCCGGAGGGGGCACGCTGACGGTGAAGCCGTCCACGGTGTCGCCGTCGGCGATGCTGCGGGTCACTCCGTCGGACAGGCGTGTGAGCAGGAGCTGCCCGGGCTTGTCCGGATCATTGGCCAGCTCATAGTCGCTGGCCTGCAGCAGCGTGGCGTCGGCGATGCTGACACCCACGGTGGCGATCAGGTCGCCGTTGCCGTCCCGCGCATTGTTGCGGTTGGGCGAGACGGTCGGACCGGTGACGCCGAACAAGGCGCTGCCGGCGCTGGGCGGATCACCCAGGTCCAGACCCATCGCCTGCTGGTCATTCACCTTGGCGGCGAACACCGCTGCCATCTGGCCAAGCTGGTTGCGCATGTCGACCAGATCGTGGTTCTGGTAGCGCATCAGTCCGGCGATCGTGCCGCCGGTCACCAGCTCGTCGCCGATGGGCATGGTCTGCCCCGCGGCCTCCAGTGACAAGGCGGCACGGCTGGCGTCGGCCGGATCCGGTCCGACGCTGAGCCTGGAGGCCTCGGTGCCCAGCACCAGGCGCTGCCCGCCAGCGATGAACACGCCCAGCGTGCCGTCATCGGCCTCGATCGTGCTGACCTGCAGGTACTGGCTGAGTTGGTGCACCAGCTGGTCGCGCTGGTCGAGCAGGTCGTTGGGCTTCTGGCCCAGCGACCAGACCGAAGCGATGCGGTCATTCAGTGTTGCAATGTCTGCCGACAGCCCGTTGACCGCCTCGGCTGAGCTGGCCAGGTCGGATCGCACACCGGCCTGCAGCACCTCGATGCGATCGGCAGCACTGGAGAAACGCGCCGCCACATCGGCCGCGCGCGCCAGGTAGACCTGACGTGCCGAGCTGTCGGCCGGCACGCTGGCCAGGTCGGCCGCGGCATTCAGGAACTCGCCCATCGCGTAGCCGATGCCGGCGGCGCCCGGCGGAAACACGTCTTCCAGCTGCTGCAACTGGATCGAGCGCATCGCATCCATGTTGGACAGCGCAGCCGCGGCATGCGACTGCGCCGTCAGGAACTGATCGTGCGCGCGCCGCACGTCCACCACGTTCGAGCCCTTGCCGAAGAAGCCGGCACCGGTGTACTGGCCGGTGTTGGTGGCCAGGATCGCTGACTGGCGCGAGTAGCCCTGGACACCGGCATTGGCGATGTTGTGACCCGTGACCTGCAGTGCCGCACTGTTGGCCAGCATGGCGCGCAGGCCGATGGACATCAATCCGGAGGTCGACATGTCGATCGCTCCTTCAGGCGCTCAGGCTGCGCTGCAGACGCAGCGTGGTGTTGATCATCTTGCCAAGCTTGCTGGCGTAGGCAGGGTCGGTGGCGTAGCCGGCGTTCTGCAGGCCCTGGGCAAAGCCCTTGGCGTCGGTCCCGGCGGCCACCACCTTGGCGTAGCGGGGGCTGTTCTTCATCAGGCTGGCGTAGTCGGCAAAGGACTCGGCATAGCTGCTGTAGGCACGGAACTTCTGCACCACCTTGCGCGGTGTGCCGTTGATGTACTCGGTGGTCACCACGTCGGCCGTGGCGCCCTTCCAATTGGGGCTGGCCTTGATGCCGAAGAGATTGAAGGTGTTGCTGCCGTCGGCGGCCTTCATCTCCTTCTTGCCCCAGCCGCTTTCGTGCGCCGCCTGGGCCACCATGAAGGTGGCGGGGATGCCGGTGCTGGCCTCGGCGGCCTTGGCCGACTCGGTGTGACGGGCCACGAAATCCGCCGCCGAGCGGGTCGGAATGCCGCTGGGCTGTGCCTGGCTGATCACCGGCGAAGAGGTGTCCGGACGCGGGATGGGGCCGGGTTGCAGACCCATGTTGCGCTCGAGCTGACGGGCGATCACGTCGCTCAGGCCGCCCGGGCGGCCGGCCACCTTGGCGGCCCACTGGGCGTCGAGCATGTCGCGGCCGAGTTGCGTGCCTTCGTTGTCCAGGCTGCCGTCCTTGCCGGGCTCGGAGGCCTGCCGCATCGTCTTCAGCAGCTCCTGCATGAACAGCGACTCGAACTGCTTGGCCGCCTCGCGCACCGCCGTCTTGGGATCGGCGGCGGCCTGGCGGCGCAGCGACTCGACGCCGCGTGCATCGCCAAAACCGGTGCGGGTGGCGTTCTGCAGCGTGGTGGGGATGGCGGCCATGGCGGATCCTCAGATGACCTCAAGCTCGGCCTGCAGCGCACCGGCCGACTTCATCGCCTGCAGGATGGCCAGCAGGTCCTGGGGCGTGGCGCCCAGCGCATTGAGCGCCTTGACCACGTCGGCCAACTGGGCACTGGCAGGGACGTTGATGACCTGGCCGCCCTGCTGGCTGACCTGGATGTCGTTCTTCTCGGTGACCACGGTCTGGCCACCCGACAAGGGGCCCGGCTGGCTGACCTGGGGCGTCGAGCTGATGGTGACCGACAGGCTGCCATGCGCGATCGCGCAGGGCGCCAGGGTGACGCTCTGGTTCATCACGATGGAGCCGGTGCGCGGGTTGAGCACCACCTTGGCGGCCGGCTTCTCCAGGGTCAACGGCAGGTTCTCGACCTCGGCCAGGAAGGCCACGCGCTGCGCGCTGTCCTGCGGCGCGCGCACGCGGACCACGCGGCCATCGATGGCCTGGGCCGTTCCCTCGCCCTTGGCGCCATTGATCGCCTTGGCCACCGCGTTGGCGGTGGCAAAGTCGCCGGCGCTCAGATCGAGTTGCACGAACTCGCCCACCAGCAGCGGCGTCGGCACCGCGCGCTCGACAGTGGCGCCCTGCGGGATGCGGCCGCCCGAGAGGTGGTTGATCTGCACCTTGGCCCCACCGGCCGATGCGCCGGCACCGCCAACGATCAGGCCGCCCTGGGCCAGTGCATAGACCTGGCCGTCGGCCCCCTTGAGCGCCGTAGCCACCAGGCTGCCGCCGCGCAGGCTCTTGGCGTTGCCGATCGAGGCCACGCTGACGTCGATCTGCTGGCCCGGCTGCGCAAAAGGCGGCAGCGTGGCGGTGACCAGTACCGCGGCCACGTTCTTCAGCTGCATCTGCGCGCCAGCGGGCACCGTCACGCCCATCTGTTGCAGCATCGAGTTGACGCTCTGTGCGGTGAACGGGGTCTGGGTGGTCTGGTCGCCCGTGCCGTCCAGGCCGATCACCAGGCCGTAGCCCATCAACTGGTTGGGGCGAACGCCTTGCACCGAAGCGACTTCCTTGATGCGCTGGCTGGCCTCGGCCGGCCAGGGCCACCACAGTGCGGCACTGGCCAGGACGGCGGCCAGCAGCGTGGCCAGACGCAACAGGCGCTCGGACGAATCGGGGGCGTGCATGACGGTGCTCATCAGATCGGCAGCAGGTTCAGGAAGAAGCGGCCCAGCCAGTTCATGCCCTGGGCGTCCTCAATGGCGCCGCGGCCGCGGTTCTCGATGCGCACATTGGCGATCTGCGCGCTCTGCACAGTGTTGCCTGGGGCGATGCTGCGCGGGTCGACCTGGCCGGTGAAGCGCAGCACGTCGACACGCTGGTTGACGCCCACCTGCTTCTCGCCCGCCACCAGCAGGTGGCCGTTGGGCAGCACGCCCACCACCGTGGCGGTGATGGTGCCGCTGAACTGGTTGGTCGTGGCGGTGGTGCCCTTGCCTTCGAAGTTGTTGGCACTGCTGCCCGACATGCCCAGGCGCGACAGGCCCAGCGCCGACAGGCCGCCCAGTGCCGAGGCGCTGGACTCGATCTTGCCGGTCTTGCCCACGGTGCTGTTGGCGGTCTGGGTGGCGCTGACGTTCTCGACGATGTTGACGGTCAGCGTGTCGCCCACCATGCGGGCGCGGTAGTCCTCGAACAGCGGCCGGTAGGCCGAGGCCTGGTAGATCGCGCCATTGCCCCCCATGGCCACCGGCACGGCCGCAGGCACGGGCTGCAGCTGCGGGAAGCTGCTCGGGCCGCTGGCCGGGGCCTCCGGCGCGGTGGCGTGGGCGAAGTCGACTTGGGGCGTGGGGTACAAGGTGTTGCAGCCGGCCAGCAGGGCCAGCGACAGCGCCGGCAGCAGGCGGCGGGCGGAGAGGATCGACATGGTGCGGAGTCCTGTGGAGATCAGTGACCGGTCTGGCTGCGCAGCTGCGCATCGGTCTCGACGGCACCCGTGCGCAGCGTGCCGTTCAGGCCCAGGCCGGGTGCGGTGATGACCGGTGCGGCGCCCGACACCTGCTGCCAGCCCTGGGCGGTGGGCATGAAGCGCTCGGTCCCGGCGAAACGGGCCAGCATGATCCGGCCGCGGTCGATGCGTTGACCGTTCGAATACTCGGCCGTCAGGCCACCGCCGCTTTCGACCTGCAGACTGACCAGGCTGCCCGTGGCAAGTCCATCCTGGGCCAGGTCGGTCACGGAGAACGGCGAGCCATACTGGGTGGCCCGCGAGAGGTCGATCACGAGCCCCGCGATGGGCAGCGTCTGTGCGCCATACTGATTGACCGTGACCGGGATATCCAGCGTGATCGATGCGGGAGAGGGTATGGAGCCGTCCGCCCGGAAAGTCACGGTGGCGACCGGCTGCGGGTCTTCAGCTGTGCCGGCGACGGTCTTGCCATTCGCGGTGAAGTAGACGTTCCACTGGTCGTCGGCGAACTTCTGGACGTAGAGGGTCAGGGCCACGGGCTGGCCCTTGGCATCGAACACGCACACGGATGTGGCGTTGTTGTAGGTCCGCGCGTTGCTGAGATCGATGCGCGGGGTGAACCCGAAGTCCGTGACGCTCAGGCGCGAGTCCAGGTTGAACTCCATGGACACGCGGGTGGTGACGCGCGGGGGCATCCGCTCAGGCACCTCCAGGGGCGCCAGTGCCGCGGCATCGCCAGCGCCAGGCGGCGTCCCCATCAGGCGGGCGCCGCTGCGGTTGACCAGGTGGTGGGCCGCGCTCAGGCCCAGGCTGGCTTCGCGGCTGTAGACGGTCTGGCCGCCGTCGGTGCGCCAGACGAACTGGCCGTCACCAGCGATCGACAGGTCGAGTGCGCGGCCGGTCTCGACCGCGGTCGATGCGGCGGGCATCTGCTGGGCCTGGACGCGGCCCACCGGCCCGTCGGCCTCGCCGCCGCCACAGGCGGCCAGCGCCAGCAGGGTGGTGGCGACGATCAGGGTGGCAACGCGGCGGCGCATCACGGTATGCCTCAGAGTTGCGCCAGACGCTGCAGCATCTGGTCGGAGGTGGAGATGGCCTTGGAGTTCAGCTCGTAGCTGCGCTGGGTCTGGATCATCGTCACCAGCTCCTCGACCATGTTGACGTTGCTGGTCTCCAGGTAGCCCTGCTGCAGCGTGCCCAGGCCATTGGTGCCCGGCACTGCGGCATTGGGCGCGCCGGAGGCTGCGGTCTCGGCGAAGAGGTTCTGGCCGCGCGGCTCCAGGCCACCCGGATTGGCGAACGAGGCCATCTGGAACTGTCCCAGCACCTGGGGCGCCGCCTGGCCCGGCAGCGTCACGCTGACCTGGCCGCTGGGGCTGATCGACACGCTCTGCGCATTGGCCGGAATGGTGATGCCCGGCTGGACCACGTAACCCGAGTTGTTGACGATCTGGCCCTGGGCATCCATCTTCAGCGCGCCGTCGCGCGTGTAGCCGGTGCCGCCGTCAGGCAACGTCACCAGCAGGAAGCCGTTGCCATTGATGGCCACGTCCAGGTGGTTGGAGCTCTGCTGCAGATTGCCCTGCGAGAAATCACGCGCCGAAGCCACGGCACGCGTGCCCAGGCCGACCTGCAGGCCGGTGGGCAGTTGCGTCTGCTCGGAACTTGCCGCGCCGCTCTGGCGCAGGTTCTGATACATCAGGTCCTCGAACACCGCATGCGAACGCTTGTAGCCATTCGTCGCGGCATTGGCGAGGTTGTTCGAGATGTGGTCCAGCTGGGTCTGCTGGGCTTCCATCCCGGTCTTGGATATCCAGAGTGATCGGATCATGGTGCACTGCTCCCATTCAGGGGGATGACACGATGATCCCGGGAACTTGAGCCCCGCTTAGCCGCGAAAAGGCAGTGTTTGGCCGGGTATCTGCGCGCTTGGAGCGGCCGTGTCCCGCCCGCAGCGGCCTGGGACCGCTGCGGGTAGTCAGCCGCGCCTATGCGCTCAGGCCAGCTCGATCAGATGCCAGAGGTCCCAGTCGCGGCGGGGATCCGGCCGGCTGTGGCGCTCATGGCTTTCGTGGCGCTTGATGCCCAGGTAGGCGTCGACCAGCGTGCTGCCCAGCAGGCCTCGCAGCGCCTGGCTGCGGTCCAGGGCCTCGAGGGCCTCGCTCAGGGTGGCGGGCAGGGCCCCGCCCTCGCCGGGCAGGCGCGCCACCTGCAGACCGGCCAGTCCCAGACCGATCATCGAGGCCAGGATCAGGTAGGGGTTGGCGTCGCCGCCGGGCAGGCGGTTCTCCACACGGCGCCCCGCCGGGCTGGAGGCCGGGATGCGAAAGGCCAGTGAGCGGCTTTCTTCACCCCAGCTGGCATGCGAGGGCGCCGCATCGCTCAGCCGGATGCGGTCGTAGGACATGTCAAAGGGCGCGCAGAAGGCCATGGCCGCGGCGGCCTCGGCCTGCAGGCCGGCGATGAAATGTTCCAGCACCGGCTCGCCCGACGGCGGGCTGAAGGCGTGGGGCCAATCACGGCCATCGGTGTGCTGCAGGCTCAGGTGCCAGTGCATTCCGGTGCCGGGCTGGTCCAGGAAGGGCTTGGCGGCAAAGCTGGCCAGGAAGCCGTGGCGCGCCGCCAGTTCCCGGGTCAGGCGCTTGAAGCGCCACACCGCGTCGGCCTGGGCCAGCGGCTCGCCGGGCAGGAAGTTGACCTCGTACTGCGACAGTGCCGATTCGTGGGCATGGCCACTCACCGGGATGCGCAGCGTCGCGCAGGCGGCGTACAAGGCGTCGAAGAAGGCATCGAAATGACCGGCGCGCTCCAGCGAGAAGGCCTCGCAGGCGCGCTCGCGGGCCGGGGCGTCCGGGTGGGCGCGCGCCGCCAG
>JAFLDI010000101.1 GCA_017302485.1 Burkholderiales bacterium
GTCGAGCGTCGCGTCGGCGCTGTCCTGGATGCTCATGTTGGCGACCGCAGGCTTCACATGATTCTGCGCAACCCAGTCCATCGCGGCGGCGATGCCCGAATTCGGTCCGTTGCCGTCGCAGCCGAGCACGCGCACGGGGTGCAGCGTCACGCCCTTGGCAACGCCGTAGGTGCTTCCGCCCAGCGTGCCGGACACATGCGTGCCGTGGCCATGGCAGTCGGTCGTGCCGCGACCGTCATCGATGACGGAATGGCCGTTACCGACGCGGTTGGTGAACTGGGTATGCGTGGCGAGCAGGCCGGTGTCGAGCACGTAGGCATGCACGCCCGACGCAGTGGTGTCGTAGGTGTAGGTCTGGTTCAGCGGCAGGTTGCGCTGGTCGACGCGATCGATGCCCCAGGTGGCGTTGGACTGAGTCTCTGCGATCGAGGACATGCCGTCCTCCTGTACGTAGGCCACGCGCGGATCGGCGAGCAGGCGCGCCAGCGCCCTGTCGTCGGCACGCGCGGCGAAACCGCGCAGGACGTGGGTGTAGCTGTGGGTCAACCGGGCACGGCTCTTCGTGGCGACATCGCGCGAGACCACGCCGACGCGGGCCAGGCGGCTGCGCTCGGTCGCGAGGCTGGCGGCATCGTCCTTCAGGATGACGATGTACTGGCCCGGAATCGGATTCTTCACGGTCCGGAGTTCGGCTGCCGCCGCATCCGGCGAAGCACAGACGAACGCGGCGGCAACGGCCACCGAAAGCAATGAATGACGGTAATTCACGATCGCTCCTCAAGAGAAAAATGGATGAGTCGGAACGCACCGGAATGGGCCGGCGCGAAAGGAGCGGCATGCAGGGCGGGAAGACTGTTGTTTTTTTGATCCGAGATGGACTTGCCCGTCGTTCTTGTACGCGGCCATCGTCCATGCATCCGCACACGGAACGTTAGGCGATCGCCCGCATGCGATCAACAAGCGACGCAACATGCCATTCGCGCGAATTCACAGGTGCCAGCGCCATGGTGGCGTTGTCGGCCAGGTGTTCCGAGACATCGGCATTGCGGCCCGCGGTGCGAGGCACCAGCAGCGTCGAGCCGGCCTTGACCAGCATGCGGGGCGGGATCCGGTTGATGTCGCGCAGCTGTGACTCAGTCATGCCCACCTGCCTGGCAGCATCGGCCGGACGCAGCGTCTTGGGAGCCACCCAGGCCGTCCAGCTGGCCAGAGGCCCCTGGTGGGCCTTCAGGTTGCCAACGAAACGGCCAGCGTTGTCATAGGGCAGCAGCACCTGCTCGGTGCCGGCGGCCAGAATCACCGGCTTGTTCATCTGCGGGTTGAGCTGGCGGAACTCCTCGACCGAGATGCCAGCAAGGCGGGCGGCCAGGTCCACATCGATGTCCCGCTGGATCGGCACGCTCAGGAAGTACGGGTGGTTCCTGAGCTCCGGCAAGGCCACGCCGAAGCTCTCCGGCGAGGCGATCAGGTTCTTGATGGCCTGCAGCTTGGGCACGTAGTAGCGCGTTTCGTCGGGCATGCGAAGGCTGCTGTAGTCGGTGGCCAGGCCGGCCTTCTGGTTGCGTGCAATGGCACGCTGCACGTTGCCCTCGCCCCAGTTGTAGGCGGCCAGTGCCAGGTGCCAGTCACCGAACATGTTGTTCAGCCGCCCCAGGTAATCCAGAGCGGCGCGGGTCGAGGCCAGCACGTCACGGCGATCGTCGCGGAAGATGTTCTGCTTGAGCGCATAGTCCTTGCCTGTGAGCGGCATGAACTGCCACATGCCCGATGCCCTGGCGGTGGACATTGCCTGCGGGTTGAAGGCACTCTCGACAAAGGGCAGCAGGGCCAGTTCGGCCGGCATGCCGCGGCGCTCGACCTCCTCAAGGATGTGGAACAGGTAGCGGCCGCCGCGCTCGGTCATGCGCCGGACATAGTCAGGCTTGCCGCCGTAATGCTGCTCGGCGCGACGAACCCAGTCATCGGAGAGATCGGGCATCGCAAAACCCTTTCGCACGCGGGTCCAGAGGTCGCCTCGGGCAGCACTGTCGTTGATGTCGACGGTGCGATCCGGATGCACCGGATCGACCACGGGCCCGGTCGCGGGCGCCTCGGATGCTGGCGGCGCAGCGGTCTCGGCGGCAGGTGCGGCAGACACATTGATCGGTGCTGGCGTGGCATCCAGCACCATGGCGCTGCCGGGGGGCTGAAGGGTCAGACGAGGCGGCGGTGCGGTGGCAGGCAGCGCGGCGGGCTGCGGCGCGGCGCCAACTGATCGTGATGGGGCGGTGGCGCAACCGGTGGAGATCAGCGCCAGGCAGCCTGCCAGGGCCAGGGAGGGCAGTCGTAGAAGGCTCATCGGAAATCGTTCTTCCAGGCGCGCAGCGCCGCAAACACGTCCTCGGGTCGCGCACTGGCCGCACCGTGTGCCAGACCGCTGGCCACCAGTGCGGGCTCATCGCAGCGCAGGAATGGGTTGATCTGCCGCTCCAGCGCCAGCGTGCTGGGCAAACTGGGCTGGTTCTGCGCCCGGAGGCCCTCGACGTCCCGGTGGTACTGCTGCAGCACGGGATTGGTGGGGTCGGCCGCCTGGGCGAAACGCAGGTTGGACAGCGTGTACTCGTGGGCACAGCAGACCCGGGTCTGCGGCGGCAGTGCCAGGAGCCGCTGCAGCGAGGCATGCATCTGGGCGGGGGTGCCCTCGAACAGCCGTCCGCACCCTCCCGAGAACAGGGTGTCGCCACAGAACAGCAGTGGAGGCTGTGCCGTCACGGCGAAGGCCAGATGGCTCAGGGTGTGGCCGGGCACGTCAACAACCGCGATGGATTGCCCGCACCAGTGGAGCTGATCACCCCCTCTAACCGGGATCACCTGCCCGGAGAGCCGGGTATCGTCGGGTCCCCATACCGGCCCCTGCAGGCACCCGGACAGGCCCTGCAGGCCACCCACGTGATCGTCATGGTGGTGCGTCACTAGAATGCCGGTGAGGCTGAGCCCGCGCGCCTTCAGGACGTCGATGACCGGCGTCTCGTCACCCGGATCGACCACCAGGGCCTGCGTGCCCTGGATCAGCATCCAGATGTAGTTGTCATTGAAGGCGGGGAGGGCGAGCAGTTCCATCGATGGCAGGCGAACACGCAATTATAGATTTGGGGGGGTGGCTGGACACGCCGGCCGGCCGCTGCATGCTGGCCTGGGAACAGGCGCTGCTGGATGAGGCCGTGGCCGACTGCTTCGGCTTCCATGCGCTGCAACTGGGCCTGCCCGAGATGGACGGCCTGCGCAGCAATCGCATGCCCCACCGCTGGCTGGCTTGCGAGCAGGACGACGTGTCTGAACCCAGGGCGGGCATGCCACCCGCGAGTGACCCGGCCAGTGTGCTGCCCACCGGCGGCGCCGCGTTGCGCTGCCAGCCCGAGGCCCTGCCGTTCCCGGACGAGTCGCTTGACCTGGTGCTGCTGCCGCACACGCTGGAGTTGGTGGATGATCCGCACCTGGCGCTGGCCGAAGCGGCCCGTGTGCTGCGTCCAGAAGGGCGCCTCATCGTCTCCGGCTTCAATCCGGCCAGCCTGTGGATGTTGCGCCAGCGTCTGGGGCACCTCGCCCGCAATGCGAGTGTGGGCCGCGGCCCGCTGTTCCTGCCCGATACCGGCGAGGCCATCGGGTACTGGCGTCTGCGTGACTGGATGCGGCTGGTCCACCTGGAGCCTGAACGGGGCCGCTTCGGCTGCTACCGCATGCCCTGCCGCAGTCCTGCCTGGCTGCAGCGTTGGGGCTGGATGGAACATGTGGGCGAGCGCTGGTGGCCGGTCTTGGGCGCGGTCTACCTGTTACAGGCCGTCAAGCGCGTTCGTGGCATGCGCCTGGTAGGTCTGTCTCCGCGGCGTCGGATGCGCCCATCGGCGACGCCCGCCGTCGCCAGCCGACGTCAGCTTGCCACCCAGGCACGTGACAATCGCGCCCATGACTGATGTGACGATCTACACCGATGGCGCCTGCAAGGGCAATCCGGGCCCGGGCGGCTGGGGTGCCTGGCTGCGCGCCGGCAGCCACGAAAAGGAACTCTTCGGCGGGGAGCGCCAGACCACCAACAACCGTATGGAATTGACGGCCGTCATCGAAGCCCTGGCAACGCTCAAGCGACCGTGCAAGGTGGCCATCTACACCGACAGCGAATACGTCAAGAACGGCATCACCACCTGGATCCACAACTGGAAGCGTCGCGGCTGGCGCACCGCTGACGGCAAGCCGGTCAAGAACGAAGCCCTGTGGCGCCGGCTGGACGAACTGGTGGCCGGCCACCAGCTGTCCTGGCACTGGGTGAAGGGGCACGCGGGCGACCCCGGCAACGAGCGTGCCGACGCGCTTGCCAACCGGGGCGTGGAGCAAGCGCGCTGACGAGCAGCGCGTCCTTCGTCAGGGCACCGGTGGCGGCGTGAACACCTGGAAGCAGGCGTGGGTGTTCACGGTGGTGATGAAGCTCAGGTCGAAGCTGTCGGCCTGAAGCGAGTCCGCAAAGCGGAAATTCTCGATGCCGTAGGCCGTCATCTTGGCCCCGGTGGACAGGTCGGTGATCGTGGCCACGCAGCTTGGGTTCGCACCGGTGATCTGGTACTGCGAGGCCGGGCCGACCAGGGTCAGCGTGTCGTTGCCCCAGCAGCCGTCGACCCAGCTGCAGTTCGAGAAACTGCCGACGGTGAGATGGTCGTTGCCCAGGCCCATCTGGATGCCGCCCTGGTTGCGCCCGACGCTGGCCACGTCGTCTCCGCAACCGGCATCGAGCACGCAGTTCAGTGTGCCGCCGACCCAGGCGCGGTCGTTGCCGTCACCCAGGCAGGCCGATCCCAGCGCGCCGCCCACATGCAAGTGGTCCTGGCCCCAGCCCAGGTTGGCCACATGGGTGTTGCCTTCGACGAAGACGCGGTCAGTGCCACAACCGCCGGTGACAGCGCAATGGATGTTGTCGCCCACGTAGAGCTGGTTCAGGCCGTTGCCCAGGCAGGTGTCGCCGATGCTGCCCCGGACCACCATCATGTCGTCGCCGCAGCCGACATACAGATGTTCCGCATTGCCACCGATCTTGACGATGTTGGCGCCATCGCCCAGGTTGGCCAAGCACAGATTGCCCACCACATTCAGGCCGTCGCTGCCCCAGCCCGCATACACCGAGCCGGCATCGCCGCCGACGTTGATGCAGTTGTTGCCGTGACTGGCGCAACCGACGCCCAGATCTCCGAAGACAACGTAACGGTCATTGCCGCACCCCGAGTGGATGGCGCAGGCATCTGCGCCGACCGTGATGTGGTTGGTGCCATCGCCCAGGCAGGCGGTGCCCAGCTGACCGTCGATCGTGACTCGGTCGTCGCCACAGCCCGTTGCCATCGCGCCCAGGTTGCCACCCACGTCCAGCGTGTTGTCGCCCCAGCACAGATCGGCGTAGCACAGGTTGCCCTCGACGCTGACGGTGTCGTTATTGCCGCCGGCGTAGAGGTGGCCGGCGTTGCCGCCCACCTGCAGGTTGTTGTTTCCCCAGCCGAGTTGGCCGGTGCCCAGGTCGCCACCGATGCGGATTTGGTCGTCACCGCATCCGGTGTTGAGGCAGCTGATGGCGCCGACGACGTCGATCACGTCGTTGCCGCTACCCATGGTGATGCTGCCGGCACTCCCGCCAACACTGATGGTGTTGTGGCCAGACAGATCGGTGATGGAATGGACGCTGCCGCCCACCCGGACCTGATCGTTGCCTTCGCAGGTGTCGATACAGACGGCGCTTCCGGTGATGGTGACCGTGTCATCGCCGCGACCCATGGTCACGTTGCGGATGTCACCGTCCACGTAGACGGTCTGGTCTTCGGTTGACCACCACTTGTAGCGGTAGATGTCCTGGTTGCTGCTCATGGGCGTTGCCAAGGAGTGGATGAATGTTTTCAAATGTTACTCAGGTAACAAGTGCAACGCCAGCGCTCGATGGCAACCCCCCCTAGTTCATTCGCCTGCGATGAGACTGTGGCGGCCGTCAACCGCCGATGTAGTGCATCTCGATGCGCTGCCGGGCAACCCCGGACGCCGCCGAGGCCGAGCGCAGCTCTGAATAGCGGTCGGCACGTCGCGACCACAGTGACGAGACCACGGCCGCCAGTTGTACATCGCTGGCTCCGCCACGCAGCAGCGCGCGCAGATCGTGGCCGCGGCTGGCGAACAGGCAGGTGAACAGCTTGCCTTCGGTCGACAGGCGGGCCCGGTTGCACTCGCCGCAGAAGGCGCGGGTGACGCTGGAGATGAATCCCACCTCGCCCCGACCATCGGCATAGGCGAAGCGCTGCGCCGTCTCACCGGGCGCTCTGGCCGCCAGGGGCACCAGGGGCCAGGTGCTCTCCAGCAGTTGCCGCACCGCGTCGCTGGGCAGCACCTCATCCATCCGCCAGCCATTGGTGGCACCGACATCCATGTACTCGATGAACCGCAAGACCACCTGAGGCCCGTACTGGTCACGCACGTGGCGAGCCAGCGGCACGATCTCGTGCTCGTTGGTGCCGCGCTTGACCACCATGTTGACCTTGATCGGGCCGAAACCGGCCGCCAGCGCGGCATCCACGCCTGACAGCACGTCGGCGACCGGAAAGCCGACGTCGTTCATGCGCTGAAAGACCTCGTCGTCCAGCGCGTCCAGGCTCACAGTGATGCGCGAGAGCCCTGCCGCGCGCAGGGCCTGGGCGTGACGGGCCAACAAGGAGCCATTGGTGGTCAGCGTCAGCTCCAGCGGCTCGCCCGCAGGGGTGCGCAAGGTGGCGAGTTGGCGAACGAGGTCGTCCACGTGCTTGCGCATCAAGGGCTCGCCTCCGGTCAGGCGCAGCTTGGTCACACCATGCCGCGCGAACACCGAGGCCAGGCGGGTGATCTCCTCGAAGCTCAGCAGCGAGGTCTGCGGCAGGAACCGGTAGTCGCGATCGAACACCTCCTTGGGCATGCAGTAGCTGCAGCGGAAGTTGCATCGGTCGGTGACCGAAATGCGCAGATCACGCAGCGGTCGCCCCAGCGCATCGGCCAACAGGCCGTCGGGCGCAGGGGCATCGGCGGGAATCTCGGGAACGTCGGCCTGCGCACGCAAGTCCGACAAGGCAATCACTTTTTCACCCATGGCGTGCCCATGCTAACGGCTGAATGCGGGTCCAGCGCTGATCAGACCCTCTGAACCGAGGGTCAAGTGGCGCGCGCGTCACTGACGCGGGTGGATGGGTTCTGCGGTCTGCGGCGCGCGCCGCGCGCCGTTGAAGCGCTGAGCCCAGTAGGCGATGCGCATGTCCTCGACACGGACCTGCTCGCCCGTGCGTGGCGAGTGGATGAACTTGCCGTCGCCCACATAAATGCCGACGTGCGAAAACGCCCGACGCATGGTGTTGAAGAACACCAGATCGCCAGGCTTGAGTTCATCCATCGGGATCGACACCAGCCCTGGCGATGCGGCCTGCTCCGCGGCGCGCCGGGGGAGCACCAGGCCAACGCTGTTCTCAAACACGTATCGTGTGAAACCGGAACAGTCAAAGCCCTGGTCCTCGCTGCCACCGCCGCGGCGGTAGCGCACACCGATGAAATTCATCGCCGTGAGCACCAGATCAGAGGCCTTGTCACGCACCTGCGACAGCAGCGAGGGCGAGGCCCCGGGCGCCGCCGAGGACACCACGCCGCGTTCTTCCAGCAGCCGCATCACGGCGTCGCCGCCCGTGGCGCTGCCGGCGTCGGGGTTGGCCTGCGCATCAACTCCGCCAAGCAGCAGAGCCAACCCAACCGAGGCGGCGGTAAGCAGCTGCCGGGGTCGGCTGAACACTTGTCGAGACACGTCCATCACGGCGCGCAGCATAGGCACGCGTCAGGAATGTGTCAAGGTTGAAAACTCAAGCAAGACAATAACTTGCGCCAATCTCTTCGGGTTGAGGAGATCAGGGATGGCCCTGGGGCGACAGGCTCAGAGCACCTCTGAGGCGTAGTCGGCCAAGCGCGAACGCTCGCCGCGCGCCAGGGTCACATGGCCGGCATGTGGCCAGCCCTTGAAGCGGTCAACCGCAAAGGTCAGGCCCGACGAACCCTCGGTCAGGTAGGGGGTGTCGATCTGCGCCAGATTGCCCAGGCAGACGATCTTGGTGCCTGGGCCGGCGCGGGTGATCAGCGTCTTCATCTGTTTGGGGGTCAGGTTCTGGGCCTCGTCGATCAGCACGAACTTGTTCAGGAAGGTCCGCCCGCGCATGAAATTCATGCTCTTGATCTTGATCTTGCTGCGCACCAGGTCGTTGGTGGCTGCACGGCCCCACTCGCCCGCGGTGGCCTCGGTCTTGGCCAGGACCTCGAGGTTGTCGTCGAGCGCCCCCATCCAGGGGCTCATCTTCTCTTCCTCGTTGCCGGGCAGGAAGCCGATGTCCTCACCCACGGGGACCGTGACCCGGGTGACGATGATCTCGCTGTAGCGGCGCTCGTCCAGCACCTGCGAGAGACCGGCGGCCAGGGTCATCAGTGTCTTGCCTGTACCGGCCGTTCCGGTCAGGGTGATGAAGTCGCACTCCGGATCCATCAGCAGGTTCAGTGCGAAGTTCTGCTCTCGGTTGCGCGCGGTGACACCCCAGGCGGCGTTCTTGGTGTGGGTGTAGTCGCGCAGCGTCTTGAGCACGGCGGTCTTGCCGCTGAGCTCGGTGACACGCGCATAGAGTGGCGCTTCGCCGGGCTGCTCCAGGTAGACGAACTGGTTGACCATCAGCGCCGGCACCAGCGGCCCGCTGATGCGGTAGAAGGTGTGGCCGCCTTGCTGCCAGCTCTCCATGGTCTTGCCGTGCTTCTCCCAGAAGTCGGCCGGCAGCGACATCACGCCGGTGTAGAGCAGGTCACCGTCGTCCAGCGCCTTGTCGTTGAAGTAGTCCTCGGCGGCCAGACCCAGGGCTCGGGCCTTGATGCGCATGTTGATGTCCTTGGACACCAGCACGACCTCTCGACCGGGATGCTGCTCGCGCAGGGACTGGACGACACCGAGGATCTGGTTGTCCGCCTTGCCCTGGGGCAGGCCCGCAGGCAGTCGCGCATCCAGCAGGGTGGTCTGGAAGAACAGCCTGCCCAGGGCCTCGCGGTGGCCGGTCTTGGCCAGCGCAATGCCGTCGGTGGGCGCCAGGTTGCCGTCGGCGGCCAGCGCGTCGAGCTCGCGGCTGACCTGGCGCACATTGCGCGACACCTCGGACATGCCCTTCTTGTGGCCGTCGAGTTCCTCGAGGGTGATCATCGGCAGGTAGATGTCGTGCTCGTCGAAGCGGAAGATCGACATCGGGTCGTGCATCAGCACGTTGGTGTCGAGCACGA
>JAFLDI010000102.1 GCA_017302485.1 Burkholderiales bacterium
CACGGCGAGCTCGTCGACCGTGGTAATGAAGTTGAGGCCCAGATGGTCGCCGATGCCGATATTGGTGATGACAGCAACATCACACAGGTCGAAGCCCAGACCCTCGCGCAGCACGCCGCCGCGGGCGCTGCACCCGATGGGCGAGGACGACGGCCATCCTGGCGCCGACGGCGAATGGCTGCTGGTGCTGCGCGAAGCGTCGGAAGCCGCCCTGATGCAGGCCCTGGCCCAGGCCTTCCCCCAGCTCACGGCGCGCGAGTCCGAGGTGCTGTACTGGGTGGTCCAGGGCAAGACCAACCGCGACATCGGCGACATCCTGGGCACCAGCCCGCGCACCGTGCACAAGCACCTGGAGCATGTCTTCGAGAAGCTGGGCGTGGAGACACGCACGGCGGCGGCGGGGATGGTGATGGCGAGGGTGGGGCGGTGACTGGTGCGTGATGGCGGCGGCGGGGGGCGGCTTGAACCAGGGTGACACCGGTCGCTGAGAGCGGTTCGAACGACAGCTATCGAACCGGTCCCCGCCGGACGCGAGTTCGACGCCCGGGAGCCGACGCTCAACACCGACCGCGACCGGCCTTCCACGGGACTTTCGAGCCATGGTGGCTTGATCGAGGCTAGCTTCCTGGCATCTTCTCGAAGTCGCTGAGGGCAGCGGCGCGGAAGGCGGGCAGCGCCTCACACTGTTGTGCCAAGGAGATGAGGGCGGCGTGGGTAGTGGGTGACAGCACTTCATTCATCCGGTCCTGCATGTACCAGATCAACGTCGTGATCATGACATCGGCATGGGTGAGTACTGCCCCGCAGGCAAAGGGTTGGGCAAGGCGGCGGGTCAGTTCATCGAGACCCGCGCGTGCCTGGCCAAGGCAGCGATCAAGCCATTCGGTGCTGCGTCGTTCGGGGGTATGGAAATGCCTTTCGTAGACCACCGCCGCGACCTTTTCGAGGGTGCCTTGAGCCAGTGCCGTCATCTGCAAAACGCGCCGGCGCTCTGGGCCTGAGCTGGGGATCAGCGCCGCGTCGCCCGCCTGCTCGTCGAGATGATCCAGGATGGCTGCACTGTCGATCAGCACTTCGCCATCGTCGAGGACAAGGGCTGGAATGCGGGTCAGGGGGCTGATCTTCCCGACCGCCGCCGCATCGCCAAAGATCGAGCGCGTGTCGCGGGCGAAGGGTATGTCGTAGTGATGCAGCGCGATGGCGACGCGGCGAGTGACGGGGCTGTCGTATTGGCCGACGAGGATCATGGGGTAGGTCCCTGGGTGTAGGTGCTTCACACACCAATGTTCAAGGAACCAGAATGTACTTGCGACGTTCTTCCCGTCGGCTACCGTTCGTGGAAGGCAGGTACTGGCCGGCAGCGGCCAGTTGGTGTCATGAGATGAATGGCCGTCCCCGCTGCTCAGCCGCCAACACTTCGCTGTCGAACAGCCATTGCCACCCGCTCCAGCGCCCACCACAGGTCGGCCTCGTCGACGTTCAGCGGTGGTGCCAGCACCAGCACCTGGCCTTGGCCCACCTTGAACGACAGGCCGGCGCTCAGGCAGTCGTAGAGCACGTCCTCGGCCAGGTCGGGGTGGTCGAGTTCGATGCCGATCAGCAGCCCGGCGCCGCGCAGATCCTTCACCGCCGGCAGGTCGGCGCAGAGGACGCGCAGCCGGGTCAGCGCCTGGTCGCCCAGGTGGCGGCTGCGCGCCAGCAGGTCTTCCTGCTCGATCACGTCCAGCACGGCCAGACCGGCGGCGCAGGCCACGGGGTTCTTCTCGTGCGTGTAGTGGCCCAGCGCGGTGTGCGGGCCCAGGTTCAGGCCGTCGCGGGCCAGCAGTGCGGCCAGCGGCATGCTGCCGCCGCCCAAGCCCTTGCCGATGACCAGCATGTCGGGCGCCACGCCGTAGCGCTCGATGGCGAACAGGTGGCCGGTGCGGCCCAGCGCGATCGGGATCTCGTCAACGATGAGCAGGGCGCCGTGGCGATCGCAGGCCTGGCGCAGGCGGCGGTAGTAGTCGGGCGGGGGGATCTGCACGTCGGTACAGCGGATCGTCTCCACCACCACCGCCGCCACATCGCCCTCCTGGCGCAGCATGTACTCGACGTAGTCGGCGCAGCGCAGCGCGCAGTGGCCGCCGCAGCCGAAGACGCAATGCCCCGGGTCGCAGGGCGGCGCATGCTCGCAGCCCGGCAGCAGTGGGCCGATGCCCTGGCGGAACACGGCCTCGCCGCCGATCGAGATGGCGTCCAGCGAGGCCCCGTGGAAGGCGTCCCACATCGAGATCGTCTTGTGGCGGCCGGTGGCCAGGCGCGCCAGCTTCAGCGCCATGCCGATGGCCGAGGTGCCACCGGGGGCGAACAGTAGGCGTGCGCCATCCATCGGCGCGGCCTGGCACAGGCGCCGCGCCAGGTCCACCGCCGGGCGGTTGGTGTAGCGGCGCGGCGAGAAGGGCAGGGTCTCCAGGGTCTGCCGCATCGCCTGCAGTACGGTGGGGTGTCCGTAGCCCACCTGGTGCAGGCTGTTGCCGTGGAAGTCCAGGATGCGGCGCCCGGCGGTGTCGGTCAGCCAGGCGCCCTGTGCGCCCTGCAGCGCGTTCAGGCAGGGTGTGGACAGCGACTGGTGCAGGAACCAGCGGGCGTCTTCATCGAGCAGGGCACGGGTCTCGGCATCGAGCTGCGCCGCCTGCCATTCGGCGCGGCGGCGGCCCAGGTTGACGTCGCCCTCGCTGCGGTCAGGGCTGCTGCTGCCGTTTTCAGCGCGGCTCATCGGCGGCCCCGGCCAGTTCGCCGTCGCGCAGCATGCGTTCGCGTCCGCCCTGGGCGTGGGCGAACAGGGCCTCGGCCGCAGCCCGGCCGTCGCCGGCGGCCAGCAGGTCGACAATGGCGCTGTGCTCCTCGGCAAAGCGCGGAATGGCCATCGAGGCCAGCAGGTTGCGGCGGCGGAACAGCACCAGCAGCTTGGTCAGCCGGTGGTACTGCTCGATCAGCACGGCGTTGCCGGTCATGCCGACGATGCAGTCGTGGAAGCCCAGGTTCAGCTCGTGGAAACGGTCCACATCGCCGGGCGGCACCTCGCGCATCGCGGCGGTCATCTTGCGCAGCGTGCGCAACTGCGCTGGCGTGATGCGCTCGGCCAGCAGCCGGCCGGCGGTGGCGTCCAGGCCGGCGCGCACCTCGTAGATGTCGGCCGCCTCGGCCAGCGCGATCTTGCGCACCCAGGCGCCGCGGTTCTTCTCCTGCCGCAGCAGGCCGGACTCCTCGAGCAGGCGCAGCGCCTCGCGCAGGGGCCCGCGCGAGATGCCGAAACGCTGGGCCAGCGCCATCTCGTTGAGCTTGCTGCCGGGGGCGAGCTCGCCGCCCAGGATCAGTGCCTCGATCGACTCGGCCACCAGCCGCGTCAGCGAGGTGCTCTGCACCAGGGCAAGCGCATGTTCCGAGGCGGTGGACGGTGGGGCATTCATGGTGGGCCGGCGCTGGACGACAAGCGATTCTAGAAGGATTTGTCGTTTGTTGATTGTCAACAATCTGACACATGGCGTCCCTAAGCTGGCGAGCGATTCCAGTCTGCCCTCAACGGAGCCTTCGATGAAACGCCACACCCTGCTGTCCGCCGCGCTGGCCACTGCCCTGATCGCCGTGTGCGCGCTGCCCGCCCACGCCCAGAAGACGGTGCTGAACGTGTACACCGCGCTGGAGACAGACCAGCTCAAGGCCTACCAGGAGGCGTTCAACAAGCGCCATCCCGATGTCGAGATCAAGTGGACCCGCGACTCCACCGGCATCATCACCGCCAAGCTGTTGGCCGAGAAGGCCAAGCCGGGCGCCGACATGATCCTGGGCGTGGCCGCCTCCAGCATGGTGGTGTTCGACCGCGAGGGCATGCTGCAGCCCTACGCACCGGCCAACCTCCAGGCCATCAATCCGCGCTTTCGCGCCGCGGGCAGCAACCCGGCCTGGGTCGGCATGGACGTCTGGGGCGCGGCCATCTGCTACAACGTGGCCGAGGCCGTCAAGCAAGGCCTGCCCAGGATCCGCAGCTGGAACGACCTGCTGCGCCCCGAGTTCAAGGGCAAGATCGTGATGCCCAACCCGAACTCCTCGGGCACCGGCTTCCTGGACGTCACCGCCTGGCTGCAGATCTTCGGCGAGAAGAAGGGCTGGGACTACATGGACCAGCTGCATCAGAACGTGGCGGTCTATACCCACTCGGGCTCCAAGCCCTGCGTGATGGCGGGGGCAGGTGAGTTCCCGGTGGGCATCTCCTTCGAGTACCGCGCCAACACGGTCAAGGAGAAGGGCGCACCGATCGACGTCATCTTCCCTGAGGAAGGCCTGGGCTGGGACGTGGAGGCCTTTGCCATCGTCAAGGGCACCGCCAAGCTTGATGCTGCGAGAAAGCTGGCCGACTGGGCGGCCTCGCGCGAGGCCAACGAGCTCTACGCGCGCAACTTCATCCTCACGGCCATTCCCGGCATTGCCACGCGCCTGCGGCACGTGCCCACCGACTACGAGCAGCGCCTGGTGAAGAACGACTTCACCTGGATGGGCCAGAACCGCGACGCCGTGCTGGCCGAGTGGCAGAAGCGCTACGCCGCCAAGTCCGAACCGAAGAAGTGACACCCCGGCGCTGTCACGGCGCCAGCGGGGAGCCGATGTGGCCCATCTCGAGATCGAACACCTGAACAAGCGCTTCGGCGGATTTCGAGCGCTCGACGACGTCTGCCTGGCTGCGGAGCACGGCGAGTTCGTCGTGCTGCTCGGGCCGTCGGGCTGCGGCAAGACCACCCTGCTGCGCGCGATCGCCGGGCTGGAGCCGCAGGACAGCGGGAGCATCCGCCATGCCGGGCGCGACATCTCGCGGCTGCCGCCGGCGCAGCGCGACTACGGCATCGTGTTCCAGTCCTACGCGCTGTTTCCCAACCTCGACGTCGGCCAGAACGTGGCTTACGGGCTGAACCGACGCCGGGCCGGGCGCGAGGCGCACCGCCAGCGCGTCGACGAGATGCTGGCCCTGGTCGGCCTGCCGGGCATCGAGCACAAGTATCCGGCGCAGCTCTCGGGCGGCCAGCAGCAGCGCGTGGCCCTGGCCCGTGCGCTGGCCACGCGCCCCGATCTGCTACTGCTCGACGAACCCCTGTCGGCCCTCGACGCGATTGAGCGGGTGCGCCTGCGCGGCGAGATCCGGCGCCTGCAGCAAAGCCTGGGGGTGACCACCCTGATGGTCACCCACGACCAGGAGGAGGCGCTGGCCATGGCCGACCGCGTGGTGGTCATGCGCAGCGGGCGCATCGAGCAGGTGGGCAGCCCGCAGGCCGTCTACCAGCGGCCCTGCAACGATTTCGTGGCCGGCTTCATCGGTCGCGGCAACGTGCTCGAGGCCCTGGCGCTGGACGAGCACCATGTGCAGCATGGCGGCCTGAGGCTGCGCTGCCACAGCCGCCTGGAGCCGGGCCGCCACTACCGCTTCAATGTGCGGCCCGAGGTGATCAGCCTGCACGAGGGCACCGACGAGGCCGAGAACAGCTTCTACGCGCGTGCCGAGCGCTGCGAGTTCCTGGGCGCCTTCTCGCTGGTGAACTTCGCGCCGGCGGTGGGCGGCCTGCCTGCGATCACGGCGCAGTTCTCCGGCAACTACCTGGCCGACCGCCCGCCGATCGAACCCGGGCAGACGCTGCGCATCGGCATCCCGGCCGCGCATCTGGCGCCGATGCGCGACCCGGCATGAGCGTTCTTCCCGCGGCGCCGGTGCCAGCCCGCTGGCGCGCCGACTCCTCGGACGCGCTGGCCGCCGGCCTGCTGCTGCTCGCTGCGGCAGCACTGTGTGTCTTCCTGCTGTTGCCGCTGGGCACGCTGCTGGCGCACAGTCTGGGCACCGGACAGGGCGGCTGGAGCCTGCAGCTGTTCCGCGATTTCGCGGCCGAGCCGGGCACCGGGCTGGCGATCTGGAACACGCTCTGGGTGGCCATGCTGGTCACGGCGATCACGGTGCCGCTGGCCTTTGGCTACGCCTACGCGATCCAGCGCGCCTGCCTGCCGTTCAATGGCTTGTGGCGCCTGCTGGGCCTGGCACCGCTGCTGGGCCCCTCGCTGGTCGGCGCGATCGCCTTCATCCAGTGGTTTGGCAACCAGGGAGTGCTGCGCTCCTGGATGGGCGAGTCGGGCGTGTACGGGGCCCCGGGCATCGTGATGGCCACGGTGTTCGCCGCGTTCCCCCACGCGCTGATGATCCTGATCGTGGCACTGGCCATCTCCGATGCCCGCCTGTACGAGGCGGCCCAGGCGCTGCGGGCCTCGCGCTGGCGCCGCTTCACCACCGTCACGCTGCCGGCGGCCAAGTATGGCCTGGTCAGTGCGGCGATGGTGGTGTTCGCCTACTCGGTCAGCGAGTTCGGCATTCCCAAGGTGATCGGCGGCAACTTCAAGGTGCTGGCAGTCGAAATCTATGTGCAGGCGGTGGGTCTGCACCGCTTCGGCCGCGGCGCCGTGGTGGCTCTGGTGCTGCTGCTGCCGGTGCTGCTTTCCTTCGTGGTCGACCAGCGCGTGCAGCGGCGCCAGCAGGCGGTGCTGTCGGCACGCGCCGTGCCCTACCAGCCGCGCCCCGACCGGGCGCGCGACCTGCCGCTGCTGGTCTTCGTGGTGCTGGTGGCGGCTGCCATGCTGGCCGTCATCGGCATGGCGGCCTACACCTCGTTCATCAGCTTCTGGCCCTACAACCTGCAGCCGACCCTGCGGCACTACACCTACGGCCTGGCCGACGCCGGCGTGCTCGACGCCTATTTCAACAGCCTGCGCCTGGCCGCCTGGACGACCGTGGTGGGCACGCCCGCGACTTTTGTGACCGCCTACCTGCTGGACAAGACAGGCCGCCGCGGTAGCACGCTGCACCGCGGCGTGCAGGCGATGGCGGCGCTGCCGATGGGTGTGCCGGGGCTGGTGCTGGGCATCGGCTACATCCTGTTCTTCAACCAGCCCGGCAACCCGCTGGGCGGCCTGTACAAGACGCTGGCGTTGCTGGTGATCGTCAACGTGGTGCACTACTACACGGCATGCCACCTGACGGCGCTGACCGCGCTCAAGAGCCTGGACCGCGAGTTCGAGGCCGTGTCGGCCTCGCTGAAGGTGCCGCGCTGGGTGACGCTGTACCGCGTCACGCTGCCGGTGTGCCTGCCGGCGATCCTGGAGATCTCGCGCTACCTGTTCATCAACGCCATGACCACGGTCTCGGCGGTGGTGTTCCTCTACGCGCCGGAAACGCTGCCCGCCTCGGTTGCGATCGTCAACCTGGACGAGGCGGGCGAGCTCGGCCCGGCGGCCGCCATGGCCACGCTGGTCATGGCCACCACGGCGCTGTTCGGCCTGCTGCACGCCCTGCTGGGCCGCTGGCTGCTGGGCCGTCAGCAGGCCTGGCGTCGGGGCCGCGGCTGACGTTCCTGCCAACCCGATCGACACACGACATCCCATGAACCTGATCGACCGCGACCCGCTGCTGCTCACCCCCGGCCCGCTGACGACCACGCTGCGCACCCGCCAGGCCATGCTGCATGACCATGGCAGCTGGGACAGCGCCTTCAACCGCATCACCGGCGAGATCTGCCGCCAACTGGTGGAGATCGTGCACGGCGCGCAGACCCATGTCTGCGTGCCGCTGCAGGGCAGCGGCACCTTCGCGGTGGAAGCGGCGCTGGGCACGCTGGTGCCGCGCGACGGCAAGGTGCTGGTGCCCAACCACGGCGCCTACTGCGCGCGCATCCTGCGCATCCTGGGCGTCATCGGACGGGCGTCGGTGGAGCTGCCCTTCGCCGAGGACCAGGCCATGGACCCGGCAGCCATTGGCGCGATGCTCGCGGCCGATCCGTCGATCACCCATGTGGCCTTGGTGCACTGCGAAACCGGCACCGGCATCCTCAATCCCTTGGAGGACATCGCGCGGGTCGTGGCCGCGCACGGACGCGCGCTCATCGTCGACGCCATGAGCTCCTTCGGCGCACTGCCGATCGACGCCCGGCGCCTGCCCTTCGACGCGCTGGTCGCCGCCTCCGGCAAGTGCCTGGAGGGCGTGCCCGGCATGGGCTTCGTGATTGCCCGGCGCAGCGCGCTGGAGCTCAGCGCCGGACGTTGCCACTCGCTGGCGATGGACCTGCATGACCAGTGGACCTACCTGCAGCGCACCACGCAGTGGCGCTTCACGCCGCCCACGCATGTGGTGGCGGCGCTGGCCGAGGCGCTGGCACAGTTCGACGCCGAGGGCGGCCAGGCTGCCCGCGGCCTGCGCTACGCAGCCAACCGGCGCGCGCTGGTGCAGGGCATGGCCGGCCTGGGCCTGCGTCCGCTGCTGGACGAGTCGGTCCAGTCACCCATCATCGTCACCTTCCTGGCCCCCGCGCACCCGGCCTGGGACTTCAGGGCGTTCTACGACGGCGTGCGCGCGCGCGGCTTCATCCTCTACCCGGGCAAGCTCACCCAGGTCGAGACCTTCCGCGTCGGCTGCATCGGCGCCATCACGCCCACCGACATCGACCAGGTGGTGCACGCCGTCGGCGACACGCTGCGCCAGCTCGGCCTGCCGCACAGCGCCTGATTCACCCTTGGAGACATCCCACCCATGAGCAACGCACTCGAAGCCGTCATCCTCGACTGGGCCGGCACCGTGGTCGATTTCGGCTCCTTCGCGCCGACGCAGATCTTCGTCGACGCCTTCAAGGCCGCCTACGACTTCGACCTCAGCCTGCAGGAGGCACGCCGGCCGATGGGCCTGGGCAAGTGGCAGCACATCGAGGCCCTGGGCCGCGACCCCGACGTGGCGCCGCGCTGGCAGCGCCAGTTCGGCCGCCCGATGGGCGCGCACGACGTGCGCCACATCTACGAGACCTTCATCCCGCTGCAGGTGGAGCGCGTCGGCGCCCACAGCGCGCTCATTCCCGGAGCACTGGACCTGGTGCTGCACCTGCGCGCGCGCGGGCTGAAGATCGGCTCCACCACCGGCTATCCGCGCCAGGTGATGGAGCGGCTGATGGGCCTGGCCGGCGAGCAGGGCTACGCGCCGGATTGCACCATCTGCGCCGATGATCTGTCGGCCGGCGCCCGCCCCGGCCCGTGGATGGCGCTGGAGTGCGTGCAGCGGCTGGGCATCGGCGCGGTGTCGCGTTGCGTGAAGGTGGACGACACGCTGCCCGGCATCGCGGAGGGGATCCATGCGGGGATGTGGACCGTCGGCCTGGCGCTCTCCGGCAGCCCGGCGGGCTTGACGCTGGCCGAGTACAAGACGGCATCGGCCGAGGAACGCCGCGCGGTGCGCGAGCGCGTCACGCCGGCCTTCGTCGAAGCCG
>JAFLDI010000103.1 GCA_017302485.1 Burkholderiales bacterium
CACCTGCGACCAGGCCTGCACCAACGCCTTCGCGCCCAGCCCGCTGGCCTGGGCGAGGGTGCCGGTGTGGGCCGCCGACCACCGCGAGTTCGTGCGCCGCGCCGGCTTCGCGCTGCTGGCCGCGCTGGCGGTGCATGACAAGCGTGCGCCTGATGAGCGCTTCCTGGAGGTGCTGCCGCTGATCGAGGCGCACGCCGATGACGAGCGCAACTTCGTGAAAAAGGCGGTCAACTGGGCGCTGCGCCAGATCGGCAAGCGCAACTCGCTATTGCTGGTGCCGGCGCTGCACTGCGCCGAGCGCCTGAAGCAACGCCCTGAGCGCAGCGCCCGCTGGATCGGCAGCGATGCCTGGCGCGAACTGCGTCCCCGACTGGAGAGAACCCGATGAAGCTGTTGACCCTGTTGGCCGGGGCCGCGCTGTGCGCCACCGCGCAGTCGGCCCCGATGCGCTACGAGATCGACCCCGCCCACACCTACCCCAGCTTCGAGGCTGACCACATGGGCCTGTCGGTCTGGCGCGGCAAGTTCAACCGCAGCGAGGGCCAGGTGCTAATGGACCGCGCCGCCGGCAGCGGCAGCGTCGACCTGATCGTCCACATCGACAGCATCGACTTCGGCCATGAGCAGATGAACAGCGTGGCGCGCGGCGACAGCCTGTTCGATGTCGAGCGCCACCCCTACGCGCGCTACCGCGGCACGCTGGCCGGCTGGCAGGACGGCCGGCCCACGCGGGTGGACGGCGAGCTGCAGCTGCGCGGCGTGACCCGGCCGCTGGTGCTGGAGGTGCGCCACTTCGCCTGCAAGCCGCACCCGCTGAACAAGCGCGAGCTGTGCGGCGCCGATGCGCTGGCCACGCTGCAGCGCGACGCGTTCGGCATCGACGCCGGCAAGGCCTTCGGCTTCGACATGGCGGTCACGCTGCGCATCCAGGTCGAGGCGCTGGCGGAGCGCTGAGCCCCCCCGCTCAGCGCGGCACGTAGAAGGTCGTCGCGGCCTCGGCCGGCGCGCCCTGGGCCGCCTGCAGGCGCAAGGTGATCGGGTGCGAACCCGGCGTCAGCTGCTGCGCCGCCGCCATCGGCAAGGCCACCTGAACCGTGTGGTTGATGATGCCCGATGGCGGCAGCGCCGCGGCGGGCAAGGTCGACACCACCAGACCCGGCAGACCGTCGACCGACAGCGTCAGCGCCTGGGCCTGCTCGGTCTGGTTGCTGACCTGCAGCCGGTAGATGTTCTCCAGCCGTCCCTGCTCGTCCCAGCGCGCCAGCGCCGCACGGTCACGCACCACGTCCAGGCGCAGCGGCGGGCGTTGCGACAGGCTCCAGGCGAACACGCCCACCAGCACCGCCATCAACGCGGCGTAGATGAACACCCGCGGCCGCAGCAATCGACGCAGCATCTGGGCGCGGCTCAGGTGGCCTTCCAGCCCGGCCTCGGTGGCATAGCGGATCAGGCCGCGCGGCGCGCCGATGCGGTCCATCACGCTGTCGCAGGCGTCGATGCAGGCGGCGCAGCCGATGCAGGCGTTCTGCAGGCCGTTGCGGATGTCGATGCCGGTGGGGCAGACCTGCACGCACAGCGTGCAGTCGATGCAGTCGCCCAGGCCCAGTGCGGCGGCGTCGGCGGTCTTGGGCCGCGCGCCGCGCGGCTCGCCGCGCGACACGTCGTAGCCGATGATCAGCGAGTCGCGGTCGATCAGCGCGCTCTGGAAGCGGGCGTAGGGGCAGATGTAGGTGCACATCTGCTCGCGCAGGAAGCCGGCGTTGCCGTAGGTGGCGCCGCCGTAGAACATCACCCAGAACAGCTCCCAGGGCCCCATCGCGCCGGCCAGCGTGTGCAGCGCCAGGTCGCGGATCGGCGTGAAGTAGCCGACGAAGGTGAAGCCGGTCCACAGCGAGAAGCCCAGCCAGGCCGCGTGCTTGCCGCCGCGGCGCCACAGCTTGTCCAGGCCCCAGCCGCTGTTGTCCAGGCGCATCCGGGCGCTGCGGTCACCCTCGAAGCGGTGCTCGATCCACAGGAAGATCTCGGTGTAGACCGTCTGCGGGCAGGCATAGCCGCACCAGATGCGGCCGGCCACCGCGGTGACGAAGAACAGGCCCAGCGCGCACAGCACCAGCAGCGCGGTCAGGTAGAAGAAGTCCTGCGGGTACAGCAGCAGACCGAAGACGTGGTAGCGCCCGGCCTCCAGGTCGAAGAGCAGCGCCTGGCGGCCGTTCCACTGCAGCCAGGGCACGCCGTAGAAGAACAGCTGGGTGATCCACACCAGCGCGATGCGCCAGCGGGCATACAGGCCGTCGACGGCGCGGGGGTGGATGCGTTCGCGCTCGGCAAAGAGCAGCAAGGGGGCAGGTGGAGGCGTGGGGGACATGACGACAGCGGCCTGCCCGTTAGCAGGCCTGGAAGAAGGACAGGACAGGCGACGGAATCAGCCGGCGCGGCTCATCGGCGCTGACACACGGGCCCAGGCGGCCCGCCCCACCGGCAGCACGTCGGCCAGCGTCTGCTGGTCGAGCTCCGCCATGAAGGCGGCCAGCGCGCGGTTGAAGACGCCGGTCAGGCGGCAACCGCCCGTGAGCTTGCAGCCCTCGGGGTGGTCGCCCAGGCACTCGACCAGCGCAAAGTCGGGCTCGATGCTGCGCACCAGCGCGCCGAGGTTGATCTGCTCGGGGGGCAGCGCCAGCCGCATGCCGCCGCCCTTGCCGCGCACCGTCTGCAGCCAGCCGGCCAGGCCGAGCTGGTGGGTGATCTTCATCAGGTGCGCATGCGACAGCTCGAAGGCCTCGGCCACCTCAGCGATGGTGCACAGGCGGTCGCCGCGCTGGCGGCCCACGTAGATCAGCAGGCGCAGCGAGTAATCGGTCATCTGGGTCAGGCGCATGGCGCCATTGTCAACCCGGTTGACCGTCGGCGCGCGCGCGGCACAGCCAAGGCCCGTAGCGCCACAGGTACAGGCCGTAGGCCAGCGACCACAGCGCGGCCGACACCAGCGCGGCCTGCGGCAGCAGTGCGGGCCACCACAGCGGCAGCCCCACCCGCACCAGCGCTGCAGCGGCCACGCTGACATAGGCGGCCACCTCCACCGGGCCGGCGCGCAGGGGCCGGCCGGTGTGGCCCAGCGCGGTGCGCGTCATCATGCCCAGCGTCATGCAGCCGATCAGGCCCACCGTCAGCGCATGCGTGGCCAGGCCTGGCGGCGCCGCGCCGAACTCGGCCGCCAGGCGCAGCGCCAGATGCACAGGCAGCCAGGCATAGGCCAGGTGCAGCACCCACACCAGCGGGTTGGACGCGGTGCGCCAGGGCTGCCACAGCCACCAGCGGGCCGTGTGTGCGCCCAGGGCCGCCATCAGCACCAGGGTCAGCGGCAGTGTCGGTGCCCCCAGCAGGTCACAGCCCAGCAGCACCAGCACGCTGCCCAGGGCCAGACGTTCGACCTGCGGATGGCGCATCGCCTGCAGGCCCGGGATGCCGTTGTTGGTGAACATCGGCACCACCCGCCCGGCCATCACCGCGACGATGAACATCATCAGGTCCAGCGCAATCGGCAGGCCGAACCGCGCGGGCAGCATGATCAGCCCCATCTGGGTCAGGTGCAGCACCGCCGCCGCCAGCGCCAGCGCCACGAGCAGACCCACAAAGAAATAGTTGCGCCGGTTGCCGCCAGCATGCAGTGCGCGCCACAGCCCCCAGGCCGCCAGCAGCGGGAAGGCCACATTGGCGAGCAGGGCCGCCCAGGCCCAGGGCGTCAGCACCAGCACCCGGCCGGCCAGCCACAGCGCAGCCAGCGCCATCAAGGACCGCCCCGTGGGCGTGGCCTGGCCCGACCAGTTGCGCCCCGCGGTGAACAGGAAACCCACCACCACCGCCAGCGTGAAGCCGAACAGCATCTCGTGCGCATGCCAGGCCGGCCCGCGCAGCACCGGCGTGCCCAGCCAGCCCGTGAACTGCAGCGCCCACAGCGGCACCGACAGTGCCGCCAGCGCCGCCGCCAGCAGGTAGAACGGACGAAAGCCCAGCGCCCACAGCGCGAACTGGCCGGGCCGCGGCGCGCGGCCGATGGGCTCGGTGAGGGGGATGAAGACAGTGGCCATGGCGAGTGACATCAGGGAGAACCCGATTGTCCCGGCGGCGGCGTCCAAAAGCAAACCAAAGGATATATCTTATAAAGTGCGGGGCCATGACCGTGCCGACGAAGACACCGACGATCCCCTGGTGGGACCGACTGCGTCCACCCGCGCTGGCCATCGATGCGCGCGAGCGCATGCGTGTGGTGGCGGGCGCCTGTCTGGGAATCGGGTTGACGGCGTTGCTGGCGCCCTGGTGGCCGCCGGCGCCCGGCCTGCCCTGGCTGATGGCGCCACTGGGGGCCAGCGCGGTGCTGGTCTTCGCGCTGCCGGCCAGTCCACTGGCCCAACCCTGGCCGGTGCTGGCGGGCAATGCGGTGTCGGCCCTGGTCGGCTGGGCCTGCGCCCACTGGCTGCCCTGGCCGCCGCTGGCCGCGGCTGTCGCCGTGGGCGGCGCGATGGCGGCGATGCTGGCGCTGCGTTGCCTGCACCCTCCGGGCGGTGCAGTGGCGCTGCTGGCGGTGCTGCTGCCAGCCCACCAGGCCAGTTATGCCGTCGATCCGGTGCTGCTGGACTCGCTGCTGCTGGTGCTGGCTGGCTGGGCCTGGAACAGCGCCACCGGGCGACCCTATCCCCACGCACCCCAGACAGCGCCGGCCCCCACCCGGGCCTGGGACTTCAGCAACAGTGACCTGGACACGGCGCTGGCCCATTACAACCAGATCGTCGATCTGCCGCGCGACGACCTGCGCGGCCTGTTGGCCGATGCCGAGCAGATGGCCGTGTCGCGCCGCCTGCGTGCGATCCGCTGCCTGGACGTGATGACGCCACAGCCGCTGCGGGCGCGGACCTTCACCCGGCTGGATGAGGCCCTGCGCGTGCTCGCCGAGGCCCAGGTGAAGGCGCTGCCGGTGGTCGATGCCGACGACCATGTGGTGGGCATCGTCACCCGGGCCGACCTGCGCGGTCCCGGGGATCCGGCCGTCACCACCGTCGCCCAGGTGATGTCGCGCCAGGTGCGGGTGGCCAGCGCTGATCGTCCGCTGGCCGATCTGCTGCCGCTGTTCAGCCATGACGGCCACCACCACCTGCCGGTGATCGGACCGGATCGCCGGCTGGTCGGCATCCTCACGCAGACCGACGTGATCACGGCGCTGGCCCGGCTCTGAGCGCGGCGCCAGGCGCAGCCTCGGCGCGGCGTCGTCCGCATCCTTGAACCGGTTCAAGGAAAGAACCCGAGCAAAACAGGAGGATTCGCCCATCGTCCAACGAGGAGGGCTTGTCCATGAGCCAGACCGCAGGCGGGTTCACCAAACAGATGGCCCGCAACATCTTCTACGGCGGCACTGCGTTCTTCGCGCTGCTGTTCATCGCGCTGGTGTTCCACACCGAACGCCGCATCCCCGAGCGCTCCAACGCGCAGGCCATCACCCCCGCGGTGGTGGCCGGCAAGAAGATCTGGGAGACGCGCAACTGCATCGGCTGCCACACGCTGCTGGGCGAGGGCGCCTACTTCGCGCCCGAGCTGGGCAACGTCTACAAGCGCCGCGGCCCCGACTTCATCAAGGGCTGGATGAAGGCGCAACCCACCCACGTCGAAGGCCGCCGCCAGATGCCGCAGTTCAACCTCAGCGAACAGCAACTGGACGAGCTGGTCGAGTTCCTGAAGTGGACCGGCGAGATCAACACCGAGAAGTGGCCTCCCAACATCGAGGGGTGAGACAAGTCATGAGCACACACATTCTCAAGTACGAGAGCCAGCGCGTCGCGAAGCTGTACTTCATCGCCGCGATGGGGCTCTTCGCCGGACAGATCCTGTTCGGCATCGGACTCGGCCTGCAGTACCTGCTGGGCGACTTCCTGTTCCCCTACATCCCGTTCAACATCGCCCGCATGGTCCACACGAACCTGCTGATCGTGTGGCTGCTGTTCGGCTTCATGGGGGCGGCCTACTACCTCATCCCCGAGGAAGCCGAGACGGAGCTGCACAGCCCCAAGCTGGCCATCGCGCTGTTCTGGATCTTCCTGGTGGCCGGCGCGCTGACCATCGTCGGCTACCTGACGGTGCCCTACGCCAAGCTGGCCGAGCTGACCGGCAATGAGCTGCTGCAGACCATGGGACGCGAGTTCCTCGAGCAGCCGCTGCCCACCAAGCTGGGCATCGTGGTGGTGGCACTGGGCTTCCTCTACAACATCAGCATGACGGTGCTCAAGGGGCGCAAGACGGCGATCAGCCTGGTGCTGCTGATGGGCCTGTGGGGGCTGGCGCTGATGTTCCTGTTCAGCTTCGTCAACCCGCACAACCTGGTGCGCGACAAGATGTACTGGTGGTTCGTCGTCCACCTGTGGGTGGAGGGCGTGTGGGAGCTGATCCTGGGCGCGCTGCTGGCCTTCGTGCTGGTCAAGACCACCGGCGTCGACCGCGAAGTGATCGACAAGTGGCTCTACGTGATCATCGCCTTCGCACTGATGACCGGCATCCTGGGCACCGGCCACCACTTCTACTTCATCGGCCTGCCGGGCTACTGGCAGTGGATCGGCAGCGTGTTCAGCGCGATGGAGCCCATCCCCTTCTTCATGATGACGGTGTTCGCCTTCAACATGGTGCAGCGGCGCCGGCGTGAACACCCCAACCAGGCGGCGATCCTGTGGGCCGTGGGCACCTCGGTGCTGGGCTTCCTGGGCGCCGGCCTGTGGGGCTTCATCCACACGCTCAGCCCGATCAACTACTACACCCACGGCACGCAGATCACCGCGGCCCACGGGCACCTGGCCTTCTACGGCGCCTATGTGCTGGTGGTGATCACGCTGATCAGTTACGCCATGCCCACGCTGCGCGGCCGCGTGGCCAACAGCGCCCGGGCGCAGAACGTGGAGATGTGGAGCTTCTGGATCATGACCATCGGCATGGCCGTCATGGTGCTGGCGCTGACCGGCGCCGGCATCCTGCAGGTCTGGCTGCAGCGCATCCCCACCGACGGCGCGATGGGCTTCATGGCCACCCAGGACCAGCTGCGCTTCTTCTACTGGATCCGGGTGGTCGGGGGCGTGACCTTCCTGGTCGGCCAGTTCACCTACTTCGCCAGCTTCTTCATCGGCGGCCCGCATGTGCTGAGCGATGACGCGGCCCCCGCCGTGGGGGGCGGCGGCATCCTGCGCCGCGCGCCGGCCCGCCAGCGGATGGACTGAGATGAACCACGCCGAACAACAGCACCTGACCGGGCTGCCCTTCTACGCGCCGCAGGGTGGCGAGGTGGCCCTGTTCACCCACGCCTGGCGCCAGCGCCTGCCGGTGCTGATCAAGGGCCCCACCGGCTGCGGCAAGACACGCTTCGTCGAGCACATGGCCGCCCGGCTGGGCCGCCCGCTGGTGACGGTCAGCTGCCACGACGACCTGGGCGCGGCCGACCTGGTGGGCCGCCACCTGATCGGTCCGCAGGGCACCGAGTGGCACGACGGGCCGCTGGCCCGGGCGGTGCGCAGCGGCGCGATCTGCTACCTCGATGAGGTGGTCGAGGCACGCAAGGACACCACCGTGGTGCTGCACCCGCTGGCCGACGACCGGCGCCTGCTGCCGATCGAGCGCACCGGCGAGCTGCTGAGCGCGCCACCCGGCTTCATGCTGGTCATCAGCTACAACCCGGGTTACCAGAACCTGCTCAAGAGCCTCAAGCCCAGCACGCGGCAGCGCTTCGTGGCGCTGGATTTCGGCTACCCCGACGCAGCGACCGAGTGCGCGATCGTGCAGACCGAATCAGGGGTGGAGGCCACCGTCGCCGCACAGTTGGTGCATCTGGCCCAGGCCCTGCGCCGGCTGACTGGTCACGACCTGGAGGAGACCGCCTCCACCCGCCTGCTGGTGATGGCCGCACGTCTGGCCGCCGATGGTCTGCCGCTGCGCGCGGCCTGCCGCGCCGCCATCGTCGACGCCTTGACCGACGACGCCGACACCGCCGCCGCGCTGGCCGAGGTGGTCGATGCCAGCCTGCCTCCCGCTGGTGTCCCTATTGGTGTCTGACAGCATTCTCAGTTTCCGCGACGGTGGCCTTTCCTGGGTGCGGCGTGCTCTCCTTCTTCGTTGCGTAACCCTGTGCCG
Source organism: Burkholderiales bacterium (assembly GCA_017302485.1). Taxonomy (GTDB): domain Bacteria; phylum Pseudomonadota; class Gammaproteobacteria; order Burkholderiales; family Burkholderiaceae_C; genus Ideonella. The sequence goes on from JAFLDI010000103.1 coordinate 8,155, forward strand.
CCCCGCCATCGTCGCCTTTTTCAACTCGGCTTCTTCGCGCTCTTCCTGATCGCGCCGGGGCTGGACTGGCTGCGCTTCGATCTGCACGAGGCGCAGCTGTGGTTCCTGGGCCAGCGCTGGACGCTGGGCATCGATGACTTCCGCGCCGGGCGCATCGATGCCACGCAGGCCGCGCTGGGCATCCTGCTCAAGGGCTTCCTGCCGGGCCTGCTGGTGGTGGCGCTGTTCCTGGCGGTGGCCTGGCGCTGGGGTCGGGTGTACTGCGGCTGGCTGTGCCCGCACTTCTCGGTCGTCGAGTTGCTGAACGCCACACTGCACCGCGCCTGCGCCAAGTGGAGCCTGTGGGACCGCTCCGTCACGCCGCGCGATGATCGCCAACCCGATGCACGTTGGTGGCCGGTGTTCTTCCTGCTGAGCGCCCTGTTGGGCGCGCTGTGGGCGATCACACTGCTGACCTACTTGCTGCCGCCCGCCGAGATCTGGGGCGGGCTGCTGCACGGCACGCTGACGCCCAACCAGGCGCGCTTCCTGGCCATTGCCGCCGCGGTGTTCACGGCCGAGTTCGTGCTGGCGCGCCACCTGTTTTGCCGCTTCGGCTGTGCGGTGGGTCTGTTCCAGAGCCTGGTGTGGATGGCCAACCCGAAGGGCATGGTGGTGGCCTTCAACCGGGCCCAGGCCCGTGACTGCCAGGGCTGCGCGACGCAGCGCTTCGGCCAGGGCGCCGCGTGCGACCGCGGTTGCCCGATGCGTCTGCATCCGCGCGACATCAAGCGCCGCATGTTCAGCTGCGTGCAGTGCGGCCAGTGCCTGGACGCCTGCGACGAATCGCAATCCGCGCGCGGACGCGCGCCCGTGCTGGAGTGGCGCATCGGCGCCGATGCCGTGCGCGAGACGCTGCGCCAGCGCCGTGAGGACAGGGAACCCTGAGATGGAAGAGTGGATCGGCCAGCAGTGGCACCGATGGGTCACCCACGCGGCCTCGCGCGAGCACGGCGACGCCGCCGTCACACTCGACGAGATGCGGCGAACGCTGACGCTGCTGTTCCGCGCCGGTGGCGGTGACGCCGCCGTGCGCCTGTCCCCGGCTGGCGAGCGACGTGCGGGCGGCCCAC
>JAFLDI010000104.1 GCA_017302485.1 Burkholderiales bacterium
ATCTTCCAGAGGATGACCACCCAGGCGCCAATGGACATCAGCAGCAGCAACGCCGCCACCGCCCGGCCGACGCCGTCGCTCTGCGCCCAGAAGCCGGCCAGACCGTCCATCAGAGACCCAGCACCTCGTTCATGCCGAACAGGCCGCAGGCGTGCGCACGCAGAAAACGCGCCGCACGCAGGCTGCCCTGGGCGTAGCCCACTCGGCTGGAGGCCTTGTGGCTGATCTCGATGCGCTCGCCGGTACCGGCGAACAGCACGGTGTGGTCGCCAACGATGTCGCCACCGCGCACGGTGGCAAAGCCGATGGTGGCGGCGTCGCGGGCGCCGGTGTGGCCCTCGCGGCCGTAGACGGCGCAGTCCTTCAGCTCGCGGCCCACGGCCTGGGCGACGACCTCGCCCATGGCCAGCGCGGTGCCGCTGGGCGCATCCACCTTGTGGCGGTGGTGGGCCTCGACGATCTCGATGTCGTAACCCTGGTTCAACGCGCGGGCGGCCATGTCCAGCAGGCGCAGCACGACGTTGACACCGACACTCATGTTGGGCGCCATCACCACCGCGGTGTGTTGGGCGCCCGCTGCGATTTCGGCCTTCTGTGCCTCGGTGAAACCGGTGGTGCCGATGACCAGCTTGACGCCCAGGCGGCGGCAGGCCGCCAGGTGGGCCAACGTGCCCTCGGGGCGGGTGAAATCGATCAGCACCTCGGCGCCGGCCAGCCCCTGGTCCAGGTCGGCGGTGATGGACACCCCGCTGGTCTGGCCCAGCCAGGCCGTGGCGTCGTGGCCCAGCGCCGGGCTGCCGACCATGTCCAGCGCGCCGGCCAGCACGCAGTCATCGGCGGCCAGAACCGCCTCGATCAGCATGCGGCCCATGCGGCCGGAAGCGCCGGCCACGGCCACACGCAAAGGCGACGTCGTCATTGCGGCTCCAGCGGCGGGTAGCTGCGCACTGCACCCTGCGGCGCGAAGACCGAGGACGCGGCGGCACGCGGCGCCGGGGGCGGCAGGGCCACGCGCTCCTCGTCGGTCAGGGCCAGCTTGCCACTGCCGGCCGAGGGCGGCGCCTTGGACATTGCGGCGACGAACTCGTACTCGCTGGGCATGTCAGCGCCCTCGACACGGCTGACACGGTCGCCCTCGAACCACACCACCATGTTGCGGCGCTGCGCCTCGACACCCTGGCGGCGGACCATGAAGACATAGTCCCAGCGGTCGGCATGGAAAGGGTCGGTCAGCAGCGGCGCGCCCAGCAACTGACGCACCTGCTCGCGGCTCAGGCCCGGCTTGAGGGCCTGAGCCTGCTCGCGGGTGACCACGTTGCCCTGCAGGATGTCGGCGCGGTAGGGCGTCAGCAGACCGGCCATGGCGTGCATGGAGCTGTCGATCACGGCGCAGCCTGTGCCCGCCAGGGTGACCGCCAGGACGGCAAGCAGCCGGCAGGCGGCGCGGAGGAGGTTCGGGATCGTCATGCGGCGAGGCGAGGGGAAGCGGTGCGGATCGCAGGGTTTCGCGCGGCCACCAAAGCGCAGTGGCCGCCGAGGTGGCTATGATCGGGTGATTCTAGCGGTGCGCCTCGACATGGGTGCGCGCCGGTCCTTGCCCCCCGCCATGACGCACGCCGACGAACTCAAGAGCAGTGGCCTGAAGGCCACGCTGCCGCGCATCCGCATCCTGGAGGTGTTCCAGACCTCGACGCTGCGGCACATGACGGCCGAAGACGTCTTCAAGGCCCTGCTGGCCGAGGGCTCCGACATCGGCCTGGCCACGGTCTACCGGGTGCTGATGCAGTTCGAGCAGGCGGGCATCCTGGCGCGCAGCCACTTCGAGTCGGGCAAGTCGGTGTTCGAGCTCAACGAGGGCCAGCACCACGACCACCTGGTGTGCATGACCTGCGGCCGCGTCGAGGAGTTCTACGACCCCGAGATCGAGGCCCGCCAGCGCGACATCGCCGCGCGCAACGGCTTCCAGCTTCAGGAGCACGCGCTGTCCCTCTATGCGGTGTGCACACGCGAGCACTGCGAGCACCGCCCGGTCAAGAATCCCGGTTCTGCTCCATTGCCGCCTGGTGGCGGGCGATGAATTCCTGGTAGGTGTCGATGCCGCGCAGCTGCAGGATGGTGTTGCGCACCGCGGCCTCCACCAGCACGGCCAGGTTGCGGCCGGCATCCACCGCGATCACCACCTTGCGCACCGGCACGGCCAGCACCTCTTCATAGAGCGGCTCATAGGGCAGACGCTCGAACTCGCGGTCCATGGTCTCCTTGCGCACCAGGTGGACGATCAGCTTGACGCGCATCTTGCGGCGCACCGCGGTCTCGCCGAAGATGGCCTTGATGTCCAGCAGGCCGATGCCGCGCACCTCCAGCAGGTTCAGCAGCAGCTCGGGGCAGCGGCCTTCCAGCGTGTTCTGCGCCACGCGGTAGATGTCGACGGCATCGTCGGCGACCAGGCCGTGGCCACGCGAGATCAGCTCCAGGCCCAGTTCGCTCTTGCCCAGGCCGGACTCGCCGGTCAGCAGCACACCCACGCCCAGGATGTCCATGAACACGCCATGGCGCGTGGTGCGCTCGGCCATCAGCTGGCTGAGGTAGGCACGCACCACGTCAATCACATGGCCGGCAGAGTGCTGGGTGGTGAACAGCGGGATCTCGGCGCGGTCGCACATGGCCACCAGCCGATCGGGCGCGCGCTCGCCATCGGCCACGATGAGCACCGGCGGCTCCAGCGTGACGATGCGCTGGATGCGGCGCTCCTGCACCTCGGGGGCGGCGGCCGATTCGGACAGGTAGGCCACCTCGCGGCGGCCCACCAGCTGCACCCGGTAGGGGTGGATGTAGTTCAGGTAGCCAACCAGGTCGGCAGCGGAGCGCGCGTCGCGCACCGCGGCTTCGTCGAAGCGGCGCTCAGGGTGGGCGTGGCCCGCAATCCACTCCCACTTCAGGGCCGGCTGGTGCTCTTCGAAGAGCGCCTCGGCGCTGATGGAGATGGGCTTCACGCGGGCAGGCGGTTCAGGCGACCGACTTCAGCGGCTCCCAGCCGGCGATCAGGCGGTGGACCTCGGCAGGATCGGCCACAGTTTTGAGCTTCTCGCGCAACTCACGGTCGGACAACAGTTCGGCGATCTCGGAAAGGATCTCCAGGTGGCGCTGGGTGGCCGCCTCGGGCACCAGCAGGAAGATCAGAAGGCTCACCGGCTCGTCGTCGGGCGCGTCGAAGCCGATCGGCTGCTGCACCCGCAGCACCGCCGCCAGCGGGTTCTTCAGGCCCTTGATGCGGCCATGCGGCACGGCCACGCCATGGCCCAGGCCGGTCGAGCCCAGGCGCTCACGGGCAAAGAGGTTGTCGGTCACCGTGGCACGGGCAATCGCGTGCTGGTTCTCGAACAACAGGCCCGCGTGCTCGAACACGCGCTTCTTGCTGGTGGCTTCCACGCCCACGGCCACATTGGCAACAGGCAGGATGGCGGCGAGGCGGTTCATGGCGTTGGCGGAGAAGCTGCGTTCGTGGGCGTCAGACGGGGTCCGACGTGCGGCCAAAAAGGATGCGGATTATAGGAATCGACAGCTCACGGTGTGAACTTGAACGAGCGCTGGGCGCGCCCGGTTGACCCCATCATGCTGCGTTGCAGCAACATCCTGCCGGCAATCGCCGGAAAAAACAAGGCGGCCCGCGGGCCGCCGTCCTGGTTCAGCCACTCAGGGCGTGGCAGGCGTCACGGAGCCGGCACTTCCTGGCGCTTGGCCGAGGCGTGATGGTGGTCCTGGATGCGGTCCTTGTGGCGGCCGACCTGGCGGTCGAGCTTGTCCATCAGCTGGTCGATGGCGGCGTAGAGGTCCTCGTGCGACTGCTCGACGAAGATGTCCCTGCCCTTGACGTGGAGAGTGACCTCGGCCTTCTGGCGTCGTTCCTTCTCCTTGTTCTTCTCGACCGTGAGCAACACGCTCACGTCCACCACCTGGTCAAAGTGCCGCGTGACCCGCTCTAGCTTAGTGAGTACATACTCGCGCAGAGCTGGCGTCACTTCAAGGTGATGGCCGCTGATCGTCAGATTCATCGGGGCGTCCTTTCTCTGGAGTTGCGCGACACAGCCCCCATCGGGCTGCGGACCGCGGCTGGCGCATGTGGCCACCGCGTCCGGCCCAGTGTGCTCCCCGGGGGTGGCTTTGACAAGGATGGTGGACGCCGAAAGTGACGGGTAGACTGGACTGTTGTCACTGCATTGGCACATCGTGGCGATGGCGCGGCTGGTCGCCCTCAATTCGGCACGCCAGCAGCCGATAGGCCAGGGGCCGGGCAGGGAGCCTGCCCGGCCCCTGCTTGCCCCAACCCGCGCCATGACCGCCGCCGACCCGTCCGACCTTGGCCGACAGCTTGGCTCGCTGCGCCACCAGCTGCAACTGGCCCGCCTGGCCGCCGACCCGGCGCGTCAGGCGCGACAGCTGGCGGCACTCGACGCCGGCCTGCGCGTTCTGACAGCGCGTGCCGACCTGCTGCGGCTGTCGCATGAACTGACCCCGCTGCCCACCGAACGCCTGGAGCCCTGGCCGCTGCTGGAGCAGGCCTGGCAGGAGGTCGCTGCGCTGGCCGCGAGTCTGGGCGTGCAGGCCCAGTTCAGGCCACACGCCGATCCCAGCGCGCTGGGCGCGCTGTACGGCAGTGGCCGCTGGCTGCGTCGGCTGCTGACCGAATGCATAGAATCCGCCATGGTCAACGCACCGGGCTGTCCGATCGAGTTGGAGCACCGCCCCTTTGGCGCGCACGCGCAGATCGTGCTGCCGCACACGCGGGCCTTCACCACCGACCACGACAGCCCGTCACGCCAGCTGGCCGAGGCGATTGCCCAGGCCCATGGCGGCGCCTTGCGCATCGAACAGGACGAGGACCACCGCGAGCTGGTCGTTGAACTGCCCACAGGCGCCCCCTACCAGGCGGGCGAATCCAGCGCCCCGGCGCAGGCCGCTCGATTCGCCCAGGATCTGGCCGCATTGCAGGAAAGAGCCCGTCGCCGGCACGGCGTCCCCACCGGAGAGGACCGATGAAACGAGTGCTGATCGTCGAGGACCAGGCGGACATCCGCAAGCTGATCCGCATGACGCTCGAGTTCGAGAACTACGAGATCCACGAGGCCGCCGACGGCTCCTTCGGCCTGCGCATGGCCCAGGCGATCAAGCCCGACATCCTGCTGCTCGACGTGATGATGCCCGGTGAGATCGACGGCCTGCAGGTCTGCCAGCGCATCAAGAGCGACCCCGAGATGGCCGGCTCCAAGGTGGTGCTGCTGACCGCCCGCGGCCAGCAGAAGGACCGCGAGGCCGGCGAGCAGGCCGGCGCCGACGAGTACCTGGTCAAGCCCTTCAGCCCGTTGCAGCTGATCGAGACCATCGAGCGCCTGCTGGGCGCCGATGCGGCCTGAATCCCGGCGGAAACTGCACCATAATCGCCGCATCTTGATGACCGGAGCCACGCGCTTGGACACACCGCACCCTCGGTGACCGTCCGCTCCGCCTAGCACCAGCTAGAGGGCCCAGCGCCCGTGCGGACCCGGACGGTCTTCCCCCGCCCCGTACCGCACCCGGGCTGCGCAGCGCAGCCCCGTGACAGCTGGATGCCCCATGCTCAACGTCTTCACGCTGGATAAAGGCCGCCTCAGCGGCCGCCTGCTGCAGGAAGAGATCGACTCCGCCGCCGACCTGGCCCAGGTCCAGCCGGTCTGGGTCGACCTGGAAGCCCCCACCGCCGAGGAGATCGGCTGGATCGCCGGCCGTTTCGGCCTGCAGATTCCCAACAACATCGTCGACGACGACCTGGAAGAGTCCGCCCGTTTCTACGAGGAGGACAACGGCGAGCTGCACATCCGCTCCGACTTCCTGATCGACGACGACGTCACGCCGCGCAACGTGCGGGTGGCCTTCATCCTGTTCAACGGCATCCTGTTCTCGGTGCACGAGGAAGACCTGCCGGTGTTCCGCCTGCTGCGCCTGCGCGCGCGCCGCAACCCGGCACTGATCGAGGACGCCAAGGACGTGCTGCTCAAGCTCTACGACGCCGACGCCGAGTACTCGGCCGACGCGCTGGAAGGCATCTACGACGCGCTGGAGTCGGTCTCGGCACGGGTGCTCAAGCAGGACGTGGACGACCGCGCCGCCGGCGAGGCCCTGGCCGCCATCGCCAAGGAGGAGGACCTGAACGGCCGCATCCGCCGCAACGTCATGGACACCCGCCGCGCGGTGAGCTTCATGATGCGCAGCCGCATGCTCAATGCCGAGCAGTTCGAGGAGGCGCGACAGATCCTGCGCGACATCGACTCGCTCGACAGCCACACCGCCTTCCTGTTCGACAAGATCAACTTCCTGATGGACGCCACCGTCGGCTTCATCAACATCAATCAGAACAAGATCATCAAGATCTTCTCGGTGGCCAGCGTCGCACTGCTGCCGCCCACGCTGATCGCCAGCGTCTACGGCATGAATTTCCGCCACATGCCCGAGCTGGACCAGACCTGGGGCTACCCCTTCGCGCTGGCGCTGATGGCGGCCTCGGTGGCGGCGCCGCTGTATTACTTCCGGCGCAAGGGCTACATGCGCTGACAGACGCGGGCGGCCTGTTCACGCCTGTTGCATCTGGTGTCATCAGGTCGGCCCGCTTTCGGCCGACAAAGCAGGGCATGAAGACCGCCGCCCTGCCCCGCCTGCGCCGCGCCGTCTGCCGCGCCGCACTCGCCCTGGTCCCACTCGCGTCCACCAGCGCAGCCTGGGCCCAGTTCAGCCACGTGCCGCTGCCGCTGCCGCTGCCGCGCCCCGAGGCCCCGGTGTCGGGGGCCCCGGACGAGCGCAGCTACCGGCGCGACGCCGCACGCATGGTCTATGAAGCCTTCCCGATGCATGTGTTCAAGGGCCAGTTGCCGGCACTGATGCATGCGATCGCGATCACCGAGACCGACATCGACGACGACGGTCGCATCCGCGCGGTACGCCTGGTGCGCGAGCCGGCAGCGGCCAAGGAAGTGGGTCCGTGGGTGGTGGGGCTGATCCGGCGCCTGGAGCGGCTGCCGGTGCCCGGCCAGCTCCGGGGACACACCTGGACCGAGGTCTGGCTGGTGGATCGCTCGGGGCGCTTCCAGGCCGACTCGCTCAGCGAAGGGCAGCGTTTCGGACGCTGAAGACCGGCGGGCGGCGGCCTGAAAAAAGAAATGAGCCGCGCAGCGACCCGGGGCACCAACGAGAGGGAGGAGGAGAGTGCACCCCAGGCGTTCATCCCCCGGAGGGAGAGGCCGCGCGGCTCCAAGAAGACGGCCCCGGGCCCCACGACCCGAGACCGGGGAGGGCGCTCCGAGGAGCGCCACAACCCAACCCACGCGGTGTCTGACAGGGGCCCCGAAAAAAAGTTCCGCGCCCGGTGTGTGATCGCTTGTAAAGCTCAGCGGGCGCGCATCGCGGCCAGTTGCGCCTCCTGGCAGGCCTTGCGGTCGGCATTCACGCGCTGCACGCTGGGGCGGTCGGCCAGCGCCTTGACATAGGCCTTCCAATCGACGCCACCGGCGGCCAGCAGGTCCTCGCCCAGCACCGCCTTGGTGGCCATGGCCACCAGCGGCAGGCTGACATAGGCTGCGCAATCGGCGCTGCTGAACGTGTCCCCCGCCACGAAGGGGCTGAATTTCGCCAGCCGCTTGAACGCGGCAATGTGGCGCGTCAGGCGCTTGCGCACGCTGGCCTGCACCTCCTCGCTGACGGTGCCGCCGAAGAACGCCTGCGCATACAACTCGCGCACCACCAGCTCCAGGTGCAGGTCGATGAAGGTGCTCAGCTCGCGCACCTTGGCGCGCTGCCACGGGTCGGCCGGCAGCAGCGGATGGTCGGGGTAGGCGTCCTCGAGGTACTGCACGATGGCCTCGCTCTCGCACAGCGCGCCCTGGGGCGTGCGGATGAACGGGATCTTGGCCAGCGGCGAGGCCGACAGCACGGCCTCGTCGCGCAGGCCGGTGGCGACCAGCTCTTCCTCGAACGCGATGCCCTTCTCGAGCAGGGCGAGCTTGACCTTGTTGTAGTAGTTGGACAGCGCCATGCCGCACAGCGTGATCATTGGGGTCTCCTGGGGTGTCAGACCGCCAGTCTAGGGGCCTGCGCCGCTGCACCCTGCCACTCCCGCGACAGGGCAAACCCGGGGCGGCTCAGCGCGCCCGTCGGCTGACCAGCCAGATGCCGGTGGACACGGCAGCCACCGCCACCAGCAGGCGTGCGGTGAGCGGTTCGTCCAGCAGGGCCGCCCCGAAGACCAGGCCGAAAATCGGCGTCAACAGCGTGAAGGCGGTGACCTGCGTGGCCTGGTAGTGGCGCACCAGCCAGAACCACAGCAGGTAAAACAATGAAGCAGACACTCGAGAACTTCATTTCAAACACACGTGAGCATTATAACGAGTCAAAGGTAGAAGAAGTGAACGCGCACATGGACTTTATCGAAATGTGCATGCGGGAAATCAACTAGGGTGACTATTTGCGCCAAAGTGTTCAGTCGTTGAGCACAGAGATCTGACTTGGATTCAAAATAGGCACGATCTGAGGCTGGTACGGGAGTTGCTAAGAGGTCTTAAGTAGTCGAAAAATATTTTGAATTTGTAACTAATAATTTTATGTGAATGCACGCTTAAGTGGATTGACAGTAAGGAGACAAAATGAAGAACAGTTTAATGATCACAGGTTTGGTTGCGCTTTTGGCAACTACTGCAAACGCTACAGATGACCTTTCCTCTTTGGAAACAGAAATGGCGCAAGTGTCAGCAGAGCAAACAGCTGGAAACGAAGCATTTGCTGATTACATGAAGAAAAACTTCAACAACTCATCTGCGATCCAGGCGACGAAGAATTACGCTGCCACTGTTATTGCAGATGGCGCCATACTAAAATTGTCGGGTCGTCTCTTTTCTTCAATAGAGCTTCAAAAGACAAGAATCTTGTCGCTGGACGAGCAAATTCGTAAAGAACTTGCGAAAGTGACAGATGAAGATCTTGATAAGCAGATTACTGCGATTCGAGATTCCAAAAACAGCTACACTGCGAGTTTGGTAAATGGTCAACCCGCAATGACGGTCAATGATGACGCTGTTCGTGAAATGGGTAGATTGGAAGGCCTTAAAGCCAACGCTCCTTCAAGCGAAGAGCGAAGAATAAAGTTGGCATCTTTAACTAAAGAACTCGATCACGTGAAGTTGAGCACAATTCGTTCTGCTAAGGTTTTTGTTGGCAAAAGCTGGAACATTCTCGTA
>JAFLDI010000105.1 GCA_017302485.1 Burkholderiales bacterium
CGCCGCTTCGCTGACCGGCTTGCCAGCCTGCTTGCCCGCCAGCGGCGCGTTGGGGTCCCAGTTCTTGTTGCGCTCGATCTCGGCCGCGTCCTGCTCGGGGGTGCGGTGCTGCACCTTCTCGACGAAGGGCACCGGCACCTTGGCGATGTACAGCGCCACCAGCAGCGCCAGCCCCAGGCCGATCAGCAGGCCGATGATGATGCCGATGAAGGTGCCGCCGCGCTGGGCGCCGGCCGAGGGGGTGCGGTTCATGCAGTCTCCGGCGCGGTGTCGCGCGACATCTGGTCGGGGGCGCTCACGCCCAGCAGTGCCAGCGCATTGCGCAGCACCTGGCGGGTGGCGGCCAGCAGGGCCAGGCGGGCGCGGGCCAGGGCCGCATCGTCCACCAGAAAGCGCTCGGCGGCGTAGTAGCTGTGGAAGGCGGCGGCCAGATCGCGCAGGTAGAAGGCCACGTCGTGCGGAGCCAGGTCGCGCGCGGCGCTGGTCAGCATGCCGGGGTAGTCGGCCAGCTTGAGCATCAGCGCCAGCTCGGTGGGGGCGCCCAGCAGCGACAGGTCGGCGCCGTCGGGCGTCAGGCCCTTGTCGGCCGCCTGGGCCAGCACCGAGCAGATCCGCGCATGGGCGTACTGCACGTAGAACACCGGGTTCTCGTCGTTCTGCTTCAGCGCCAGGTCGACATCAAACGTGAACTCGGTGTCGGCCTTGCGGCTGATCAGGAAGAAGCGCACCGCGTCCTTGCTGGTCCAGTCGATCAGGTCGCGCAGCGTGACATAGCTGCCGGCGCGCTTGCTGATCTTCACCTCGGCGCCATCGCGCACCACCCGCACCATGGTGTTGAGCACGTAGTCGGGGTAGCCCTGGGGAATGCCGGCGCCCACGCCCTGCAGGCCGGCGCGCACGCGGGCGATGGTGCCGTGGTGGTCGGTGCCCTGGCAGTTGATGACCTTGCTGAAGCCGCGCTCCCACTTGTTGACGTGGTAGGCCACGTCGGGCACGAAGTAGGTGTACGAGCCGTCGGACTTGCGCATCACGCGGTCCTTGTCGTCACCGTCGTCGGTGGTGCGCAGCCACAGCGCACCGCCCTCTTCAAAGGTCTTGCCGGCCTCCACCAGGCGCTGCACCGTCTGCTCAACCCGGCCGCTGCTGTAGAGGCTGCTTTCCAGGAAGTAGCTGTCGAACTGCACGCCGAAGGCCTGCAGGTCCAGGTCCTGCTCGTGGCGCAGGTAGGCCACGGCGAACTGGCGGATGCCGTCCAGATCCGCCGGGTCGCCCGAGGCGGTGAAGGCGCGGTCGTCGGCCGTCACCGTCTTCTTGGCCAGGAAATCGGCGGCAATGTCGGCGATGTAGTCGCCGTTGTAGGCGCTCTCCGGCCAGCCGGCGTCACCGGGCTTGAGGCCCCGGATGCGGCACTGGGTGGACGTGGCCAGCGTGGCGATCTGCACGCCGGCGTCGTTGTAATAGAACTCGCGCGTGACGTCCCAGCCCTGGGTCTGGAACAGATGGCACAGGCTGTCGCCCAGCGCGCCCTGGCGGGCATGGCCCACGTGCAGCGGGCCGGTGGGGTTGGCCGAGACGAACTCGACCATCAGCTTGCGGCCGTTGGTCGGCTGGCGGCCGAAGGCCTCGCCGGCGGCCAGCACCTCGCTGACCACGCTTTGCTTGGCGCTGTCCTTCAGGCGCAGGTTGATGAAGCCCGGGCCGGCGATCTCCAGCGCCGCCACCCAGCGCTCGAACGCGGGCTGGGCCTTCAGCGCGGCAATCAGCTGCTCGGCCAGCGCCCGCGGGTTGGCCTTCAGCGGCTTGGCCAGCTGCATCGCGGCGGTGATCGCCAGGTCGCCATGGGCGGCCTGCTTGGGCGACTCGAAGACGGGGGTGAGGGCGGCGTCGGGGGCCAGCTGCGCGACGGCGGCGGCCAGCGCGGCCTGAAGCTCTGCCTTGGCTTGGATCATGGGGCCTGATTCTACGGTTGGGGGTGGCGGGCTGAACTGGCGGGTTGGCGGCCGCCTGTTCGCGGCTTTCGACCGGCACCGGCGGGCGCACCATGGCAGCGCTGTTCGTTCCCCGGGCCCGGGGACGGGCTGCGCCCGCCTCCCGTCCGCTTGCCGCCCGCCGTGTCCGACCTCTCCGACCTCTCCCGCCACCTGGATTCGACCGTGCCGCAGGCCCGCGAGGGTGCGCTGCGCATGATCGGCAAGTACAAGGTGCTCAAGAAGCTGGGCGAAGGCGCCACCAGCGAGGTCTTCCTGGCCTGGGACGACTTCCACCAGCGCGAGGTGGCGATCAAGCGCACGCTGGCGCTGGCCGGCCGCAGCGCCGCCGAGCAGCACTATGCCGCGCACTTCTTTGCCGCCGAAGCGGCGCTGGTGGGCCGCCTGAATCACCCCAACGTGGTGCAACTCTACGACGCGGTGGAAGAGCCCGACGGCCGCGCCTACCTGGTGATGGAGTACGTGCCCGGCGACACCCTGCGCGGCCACTGCGCCCCCGACCGCCTGCTGCCGTTGGAGCAGGTGGTCGAGATCGGCTTCAAGTGCGCGATGGCGCTGGACTATGTGTGGCGCCAAGGCGTGATCCACCGCGACATCAAGCCGGCCAACATCCTCACCGTGGAGGAGTCGGGTGAGCTGACCGACATCAAGCTCACCGACTTCGGCAGCGCGCTGAACCTGACCAGCGACCGCACCCAGGTGCACCGCGTCGGCTCGCTGGCCTACATGTCACCCGAGCAGCTCGACGGCGCCACGCTGGACTGCCGCGCCGACATCTACTCGCTGGGCGCGGTGCTCTACCACCTGGTCGCGGGTCGCCCGCCCTTCGAGGCCGAATCGCAGGGCGCGCTGCTCAACCTGATCTGCCATGTGCCGCCCGAGCCGTTGACCGGCTGCCGTGCCGGTGTGGGCCCCGAGCTGTCGCAGGTCATCTGCGGTGCGCTGGCCAAGTCGCGCGAGGACCGCCCCGAGAACTGGCAGGTGCTGGCGCAGCAGCTCTCGGCGCTGATCGTCAACCACCAGGTGCCGCGCGGTCGGCTGCAGCAGGTGATGGACTCGGAGCGCTTCAACCTGCTGCGCGGGCTGGAGTTCTTTGCCGACTTCGGCGATGTGCAGCTGTGGGAGGTGGTGCGGCGAGGACGCTGGCAGCGCTTCCACTACGGCCATCGCATCTACCGACGCGGCCAGTTGGGGCGGCAGTTCTACATCATCGCCCAGGGCGAGGTCGAGGTCTTCCGCGAGGGCCAGCGCGTGGCGCGCCTGGGCGCCGGCACCTCGGTGGGCGAGATGGCCTACCTGGCCCCCAGCCCCGAGCTGCGGCGTCACGCGGCCGACATCATCGTCAGCGAACCCTGCACCACGATCTCGTTCACACCCGAGACATTGGCCGAGCTCAGCACCGAGACCCGGCACGGCTTTGACGGCGCCTTCATCAAGGTGTTGGTGCGGCGCCTGCATGCGGCCCACGAAGCCCTGGCTCACCCGCGCCGCATCCTGTAGCCCGCCGCCGACACGTCGGCGCCGCAATCAACGTATCCCCCCGTCGGGGGCTTGTGTTGTCCACCGAGCAGGCGCAACCTGCGTTGTGAGCCCAGGCCTCGCGCGCACAGTGGCCGCGCGGCCGGCTCTTCACCCACGCCTCTGCACATCCGCTAGGAAGGACCCCCATGAAGCATCTGTTCACCGCTATCGCCCTGGCCGCCTGCGCCATCACCGCCGCAGCCCAGACTGCGGCGCCCGCCGCCACCGCGACACCCGCGGTTCCGGCTGCAGCCTCCGGCCCCTCGGCCGCTCAGACCGGCCAGCGCAACAAGATGGGCCAGTGCCACCAGGAGGCCGGCGACAAGAAGGGCCAGGAGCGCAAGGATTTCATGAAGACCTGCCTGGCCGCCAAGAAGGATGGCCGCGCGGCTCAGCAGGAGAAGATGAAGGCCTGCAACGCCGATGCCAAGAGCAAGGCACTCAAGGGCGACGAGCGCAAGGCCTTCATGAAGGAATGCCTGAGCAAGTAAAGAGGCCCTCAGGCTCGCTGGCGCTCGCGCCTGGCAGGCCGCGCCGAACCTGTGGCCCGGCCCTTGATGGGGTCGTGGCGCATTCAGCGAAGCCCGGTCGCAAGCCGGGCTTCGTCATTCCATCGCTCAGACTGTGAGCAGGCTGCGGGCCAGCAGCACGGCGAGCAGCGGGATCAGCAGCATGGCGTGGGAGGCGCGCATGACCTGGCGGCGCACGCTGGCCACCTCATCGGCGCTGGGCAGCGAGGTGGCGGCGGACCAGCGAATATAGGCGCGGTGCGGGCCCACGGCAGCCCAGGCCAGCAGGGCCAGACCCAGCAGCTTGCCCCACAGCAGCGGCTGCACGCCGTACCAGGCCACGCCCTTGACGCCCAGCGTCATGCGCAGCAGGCCGCTGAGCAGCAGCACGGCCAGGCTGGCCAGGTAGATGCGGTCCACCACGAGCAGGCGCTGCAGCGCCGCGGCGTTCAGCCATTCACTGCGCAGCAGCGCCGCCTGGCTGGTGGCGAACACCACCATGGCCAGCACAGCGGCCAGGTGGACATAGGCGAGCAGGGCCTCGGTCAGCATGCGGCGATTGTCGCCGCATGCTCCGCCATCAGCCGGTGATCACCCAGGCCGAGGTGCCGTAGTTGCGGCCATTGGTGCACTCCTTGTCAGTGGGCTTGAACTTCTTGCTCCACACCGGCGTGCTCCAGTCGCCATCGGCCTCACGGTACGAGTAGTAGAACTGGACGTTGCTCAGGTCGTGGCCCAGGCGCGGGTCAAGCAACCCGCCCAGGTCTCGTCCCACCGAGACACAGGTGCTGCCATGCGGGCAGGTGTAGTCGACGACATTCTCCGTGCCGGTCGCGGCGGCCGTGGTGTCACGGTACTTGATCTTCTGGATCTTGATTTCGTCGCCGGTGTAGTGGTCGTTCTTGACGGTGAAGGTGATGTCCTTGCACTCGGCCGCCAGGCTGGGGCCGGCGATGCCCAGGGCCAGGGCGGCGGCGACGAGGCGGGTGATGAGGTGGCGCGAAGCGGTCATGGTGAGACTCCTGAGGTGTTGGGTGAGGTAAGGCGTCGGAGCGCAATCGACTCCTGACACTTCAGAAGACGGCTTTGGACCGCGCGATCCGGACGCTGTTCACCCCCCCAGATCAGGGGGCTCAGCGCAGCGCGTCAGCCAGGAACAGGCGCGCTTGTTGCCAGTCGCGCCGCACGGTGCGCTCGTTGACATCCAGCACCGCGGCGATCTCGGGCTCGGTCAGGCCGCCGAAGTAGCGCATCTCCACCACCCGCGCCATGCGCGGGTCAAGCTTGGCCAGCTCGTCGAGCGCCTCGTTGACGCGCAGGATCTGCTCCTCGCCGCTGGCGGCGGGCAGGTTCTCGCCCAGTTGCGTGGACAGCGTGACCTGGGCCAGGTCGCCGCCACGGCGCTCGGCCTGGCGCTCACGCACCAGATCGATGATGACCGAGCGCATCACCCGCCCGGCGTAGGCCATGAAGCGGGCGCGGTCCGGAAAGCCCGCCTCCTTGCCCGCCAGGCGCAGGTAGGACTCATGCACCAGCGCGGTGGTGTCGAGCATGCGCGAGGGCCCGGCACTGTGCAGGCGGGCACGCGCCATGCGGCGCAGGTCCTGGTAGGCGGTTTCGAACAGCTCGTCGACGCCGCGGGCCCCCTCAGGCCCGTTGTTCGGCGTGGCGTTCGGTGCGGATTCGGTCATGCGTTTTCCGAGCAAGCGACCGCGCATTGAACGCTGTAATGGGCACGCTGTCCATTCCCGCGAACACGGGACAGGCGGGCGCCTCAACGGCTCCAGTAGCCCGGGTCGCCGTAGCTGTGCTTGATGAAATCGATCCACAGCCGCACCCGCAGCGGCAGGTGTCGGGCGCTGGCAAACACCGCGTAGATGCCATTGGGCGGCGCGGCGAACTCCTCCAGCACGCTCACCAGGCGGCCGGCGGCCAGATCGGCCTGCACCTCCCAGGTGCTGCGCCAGGCGATGCCCAGGCCCTGCAGGCACCAGGCGTGCAGCACCTGGCCGTCGCTGCAATCGAGCCGGCCGCCGGGGCGCAGATGGGTGACCGCGCCGTCCACCTGGAAGGCCCAGCCGCGGGTCTGGCTGGCGTCGGAGCTGAGCGTCAGGCACTGGTGGCGGCCCAGCTCGGACGGGTGCTGCGGCGTGCCGGCGCGGCGCAGGTACTCGGGCGTGGCCACGCACAGCCGGCGGTTGTCGGCCAGGCGCACGCCCACCAGGCTGGAATCGGGCAGGTCACCCACCCGCACCGCGCAATCGAAACCCTCGTTGACGATGTCCACCACCCGGTCCGACAAGTTCAGCGACAGGCTCACCTCCGGGTGCTGGGCCAGGAAGGCCGGCACCAGCGGTGCCACGTGGCGGCGCCCGAAGCCGGCGGGCGCAGTCACTCGTAAGTGACCACTGGCTTTCACGCCGCCCGCCGACACGCTGGCCTCGGCATTGTTGAAGTCGGCCACCAGGCGCTGGCAGTCTTCCAGGAAGGCGCTGCCCTCGTGGGTGAGGGTGACGCGCCGCGTGGTGCGCAGCAGCAGCTTCACGCCCAGGCGTTCTTCCAGCGCATCCATGCGCCGGCCGATCACTGCCGGCGCCACACCCTCGGCCAGCGCGGCGGCCGTGAGGCTGCCCTTGGTGGCCACGGCCACAAAGGTCTCGATCTGCTTGAGGCGCGGCATGGAGGGGCTGACTTTTGCGTTCAAGTCATGAATCCATGACTCTTGAGGGTATTAATCGCTGGCCAAGTATCGAATAAATTGCGAGCATGGAGAAGAGGCCCCCGCCCCGCGCCGTGCTGTTCGACGCCTACGGCACGCTGTTTGATGTCTACAGCGTGGCGCTGGAGGCCGGTCAGCTGTTTCCTGGCCGCGGCGACGCGCTGGCCCAGCTGTGGCGCGACAAGCAGATCGAATACACCCGCCTGGTGTCGATGAGCGGTCCGCAGCACTATCGACCGTTCTGGGAGATCACCCGCGAGGCGCTGCTGTTCTCAGCTGAGAAGCTGGGCCTGATGCTCTCGCCCGAGGCCGAGCTGCGCCTGCTCAACGCCTACCGCCACCTGTCGGTGTTCCCCGAGAACCACGGCGTGCTGCAGGCGCTCAAGGACCGCGGCATCCGCACCGGCATCCTCAGCAACGGCGACCCCGAGATGCTAGCCGTCACCGTCAAGGGCGCCGGCCTGGGCGGCCTGCTGGACCACGTGCTGAGCGTGCACCCCACGCGCCGCTACAAGACCGACCCCGCCGCCTACCAGGTGGGCGTGGACGCGCTGGGCCTGCCCGCGCGCGAGGTGCTGTTCGTCTCCAGCAACGGCTGGGATGCGATCGGCGCCACCTGGTTCGGCTTCACCACGCTGTGGGTCAACCGCAGCGGCGCCCCGCTGGAGCGCCTGGGCGCCGCCCCCCACCACACCGGCACGACGCTGCGCGACGTGCTGACCTGCCTTCCCTGAGCTTTCCCATCTTTCTTCGACGAGGTTTGACATGACCGCACGCACCACCGTCCACGGCCTGCACGTGGCCACTGAACTGCACCGCTTCATCGAGGAGCAGGTCCTGCCCGGCACCGGCGTCGACAGCGCCAGCTTCTGGCAGGGCTTCGACCGGATCGTTGCCGACCTGGCGCCCAAGAACGCCGCGCTGCTGAAAGAGCGCGACCGTCTGCAGGCCGAGATGGACGCCTGGCACACCAAGCACCCCGGCCCGATCAAGAACATGGGCAAGTACCGCGCCTTCCTGGAGAAGATCGGCTACCTGGTGCCGGTGCCCGCCAAGGTCAAGGCCACCACCAAGAACGTTGACGCCGAGCTGGCCCTGCAGGCCGGCCCGCAGCTGGTGGTGCCCATCACCAACGCCCGCTACGCCCTGAACGCCGCCAACGCCCGCTGGGGCAGCCTGTACGACGCGTTGTACGGCACCGACGCGCTGCCTGAAACCGACGGTGCCACCCGCATGGTGGACGGTCGGCCGGGCTACAACCCGGTGCGCGGCGCCAAGGTCATCGAGTACGCCCGCCACGTGCTGGACCGCTGCGTGCCGCTGAAGAAGGGCTCGCACCTCGATTCCACCGCCTACCGCGTGGTGGACAACCAGCTGGCCGTGACGCTGAAGAACGGCAGCACCGTGGGCCTGAAGAACCCGGCGCAGTTCGTCGGCTTCCAGGGCGAGATGGGCGAGCCCAGCGCCGTCCTGCTGAGCCACCATGGGCTGCACCTGGACATCCGCATCGACCGCAGCACCACCATCGGCGCCAGCGACGCCGCCGGCGTGTCCGACCTGGTGATCGAGTCGGCCCTGTCCACCATCCTGGACCTGGAAGACTCGGTGGCCGTGGTCGACGCGCAGGACAAGGTGCTGGCCTACGGCAACTGGCTGGGCATCCTCAAGGGCACGCTGACCGAGGAAGTCAGCAAGGGCGGCAAGACGTTTACCCGCGGCCTCAACCCCGACCGCCTCTACACCGGCCCGCGCGGCGAGGACGTGGCCCTGCACGGCCGCAGCCTGCTGTTCGTGCGCAATGTCGGCCACCTGATGACCAACCCGGCCATCCTGTGGGGCGACCAGGGCCAGGAGATCCCCGAGGGCATCATGGACGCGGTCATCACCACGACCATCGCCCTGCACGACCTCAAGGGCAACGGCCAGAACGGTATCAAGAACAGCCGCAAGGGCTCGGTCTACATCGTCAAGCCCAAGATGCACGGCCCGGCCGAAGTGGCCTTCGCCTGCGAGCT
The DNA here is from genome assembly GCA_017302485.1 of Burkholderiales bacterium. GTDB lineage: Bacteria > Pseudomonadota > Gammaproteobacteria > Burkholderiales > Burkholderiaceae_C > Ideonella. The sequence continues at coordinate 8,753 of JAFLDI010000105.1, forward strand.
GTTCGCCCGCGTGGAGCAGTTGCTGGGCCTGCCCAAGGCCACCGTCAAGCTGGGCATCATGGACGAGGAGCGCCGCACCAGCGTCAACCTCAAGGCCTGCATCGCTGCCGCAGCGGACCGCGTGGCCTTCATCAACACCGGCTTCCTGGACCGCACCGGCGACGAGATGCACACCGCCATGCGCGCCGGCCCGATGATGCGCAAGGGCGACATGAAGACCAGCGCCTGGATCCAGGCCTACGAGCGCTCCAACGTGCTGGTGGGCCTGGAGTGCGGCCTGCGCGGCAAGGCGCAGATCGGCAAGGGCATGTGGGCCATGCCCGACCTGATGGCCGCCATGCTGGAACAGAAGATCGCCCACCCGCTGGCCGGCGCCAACACCGCCTGGACCCCCAGCCCCACCGCCGCCACGCTGCACGCGCTGCACTACCACCAGGCGGACGTTTTCAAGGTGCAGAAGGGACTGGAGAA
>JAFLDI010000106.1 GCA_017302485.1 Burkholderiales bacterium
GCGACGGCCTACATGGATTCCATCCCGATGGTGATCATCACCGGCCAGGTGCCGACGCCGGCCATCGGCCTCGATGCCTTCCAGGAGTGCGACACCGTGGGCATCACCCGCCCGGTCGTCAAGCACAACTTCCTGGTCAAGGACGTGCGCGACCTGGCGCTGACGCTGAAGAAGGCCTTCCACATCGCGCGCACCGGCCGCCCCGGCCCGGTGGTGGTCGACATCCCCAAGGACGTGTCGCTGAAGACGGCGCCCTTCCACTACCCCGAGACGGTGGAGATGCGCTCGTACAACCCGGTGCGCAAGGGCCACGGCGGGCAGATCCGCAAGGCGGTGCAGCTGCTGCTGCAGGCCCGGCGGCCCTACATCTACACCGGCGGCGGCGTCATCCTTGGCAATGCCTCGGCCGAGCTGCGCGAACTGGCCGACCTGCTGGGCTACCCCTGCACCAATACGCTGATGGGGCTGGGCGCCACCCCGGCCAGCGACCCCAAGTTCCTGGGCATGCTGGGCATGCACGGCACCTACGAGGCCAACATGACCATGCAGCACTGCGACGTGCTGCTGGCGGTGGGGGCGCGCTTCGACGACCGGGTGATTGGCAATCCCAAGCACTTCGCCCAGGTCGAGCGCAAGATCATCCACGTCGACATCGATCCCTCGTCGATCTCCAAACGCGTGAAGGTCGACATCCCTATCGTCGGTGACGTGAAGGACGTGCTGCTGGAGCTGATCGCCCAGGTGCGCGAGGCCCAGGCCCGGCCCGACAAGGCGGTGATCTCCGCCTGGTGGGGCCAGATCAACGAATGGCGCAAGCGCGAGTGCCTGAAGTACAAGCCGGGCACCGATGTCATCAAGCCGCAGTACGTGGTGCAGACGCTGGCCGAACTCACCCGTGGCCAGGACTGCTACATCACCTCGGACGTCGGCCAGCACCAGATGTGGGCCGCGCAGTTCTACGGCTTCGAGGAGCCGCGCCGCTGGATCAACTCGGGCGGTTTGGGCACGATGGGCGTGGGCCTGCCCTATGCCATGGGCATCAAGCTGGCCAAGCCGGAGTCGGATGTGTTTTGCATCACCGGCGAGGGCTCGATCCAGATGTGCATCCAGGAGCTGTCCACCTGCCAGCAGTACAAGACGCCGGTCAAGGTGATCTCGCTGAACAACCGCTACCTGGGCATGGTGCGGCAGTGGCAGGAGCTGATCTACGACAAGCGCTACGCCCACAGCTACATGGACGCGCTGCCCGATTTCGTCAAGCTCGCCGAGGCCTATGGCCACGTTGGCATCAAGATCGAGAAGCCCTCCGAGGTCGAGCCCGCGCTCAAGGAGATGATCCGCCTGAAGGACCGCACCGTCTTCCTCGACGTGCGCACCGACCCCACCGAGAACGTCTGGCCGATGGTGCAGGCCGGCGCCGGCATCACCGAGATGCTGCTGGGGTCCGAGGACCTGTGATCGCCTGAGGCCCTCAGGCTGCATCGGGTGACCGTCCGGTGCAGCGCTGCGGGCCGATGCGATCCGGCGACCGGACCCACCGAGACACCGAAACGATCGACAGGCGTGGCCAAGGGCCGGCGGTTACCGCCGCCGTCCTGAAGAGCGCGCCAGGAGTTGAAACCATGAAACACATCATTGCCGTGCTGCTCGAGAACGAGCCCGGCGCCCTCTCGCGCGTGGTGGCCCTGTTCTCCGCCCGCGGCTACAACATCGAGAGCCTGACGGTGGCGCCCACCGAGGACGCCTCGCTGTCGCGCATGACCATCGTCACCACCGGCTCCGACGAAGTGATCGAGCAGATCACCAAGCACCTCAACCGCCTGGTCGACGTGGTCAAGGTGGTCGACCTCACCGAGGGTCAGTACACCGAGCGCGAACTCATGCTCATCAAGGTCCGCGCGGTGGGCAAGGAACGCGAGGAGATGAAGCGCATGGCCGACATCTTCCGCGGCCGCATCATCGACGTGACCGAGAAGAGCTACACCATCGAACTCACCGGCGACGCGGGCAAGCTCGATGCCTTCATCGAGGCCATCGACCGCACCGCCATTCTTGAAACCGTGCGCACCGGCTCCAGCGGGATCGGTCGCGGCGAGCGCATCCTGAGAGTCTGATTCCACCCCGAAGCGCCAGCGGCGCCTCCCCTCAAGGGGCACCGCCTGCGGCCCGGCCAAGCTGGTTCCGCGGCGGTCCTCGATCAACATTCCAACCGGAGAAAGCGACCATGAAGGTCTACTACGACAAGGACACCGACATCTCCCTGATCAAGGGCAAGAACGTCACCATCATCGGCTATGGCTCGCAAGGCCATGCGCATGCCCAGAACCTGAACGAGTCGGGCGTCAAGGTCACCGTCGGCCTGCGCAAGGGCGGGGCCTCCTGGGCCAAGGCCGAAGGCGCCGGCCTGAAGGTCGCCGAGATCGCTGACGCCGTGAAGTCGGCCGACGTGGTCATGATCCTGCTGCCTGACGAGCAGATCGCCGACGTCTACCGCAAGGACGTCGAGCCGAACATCAAGGCCGGCGCCTCGCTGGTCTTCGCTCATGGCTTCAACGTGCACTACGGCCAGGTGCAGCCGCGTGCCGACCTGGACGTGTGGATGGTTGCCCCCAAGGCCCCGGGCCACACCGTGCGCAACACCTACCGCCAGGGTGGCGGCGTGCCGCATCTGATCGCCGTCTACCAGGACACCACCGGCAAGGCGCGTGACCTGGCGCTGAGCTATGCCGCTGCCAACGGCGGCGGCAAGGCCGGCATCATCGAGACCAGCTTCCGCGAAGAAACCGAGACCGACCTGTTCGGCGAGCAGGCCGTGCTGTGCGGCGGCGCCGTCGAGCTGATCAAGGCGGGCTTCGAGACGCTGGTGGAAGCCGGCTACGCGCCCGAGATGGCCTACTTCGAGTGCCTGCACGAGCTCAAGCTGATCGTCGACCTCATCTACGAAGGCGGCATCGGCAACATGAACTACTCGATCTCGAACAACGCCGAGTACGGCGAGTACGTGACCGGCCCGCGCGTGGTGACCGAAGACACCAAGAACGCGATGCGCCAGTGCCTGAAGGACATCCAGACCGGCGAATACGCCAAGTCCTTCATCCTCGAGAACAAGGCCGGCGCGCCGACGCTGATCTCGCGCCGCCGCCTGACCGAGGAGCACCAGATCGAGGTGGTGGGCGCCAAGCTGCGCGACATGATGCCCTGGATCAAGGCCAACAAGCTGGTGGACAAGAGCAGGAACTGATGTCTGTCGCGGTGCCAGTGCCGCGTGACCTTTCCCGTCAAGGCCGCCCCTGTGGGCGGCCTTGCGCTTGAGGCCCTGAGTTATCCTTCCGCCCATGACTGAACCCGTGAACGACGACCTCGACGATGAGCCCGCGGAGCGTCCGCGTCCGCGCCGTCGTGGCATCTACGTCCTGCCCAACCTGTTCACGCTGGGGGCACTGTTCGGTGGCTTCTACGCCATCGTGATGGCGATGAACGGCCGCTTCGAGAATGCCTGTATCGGCATCTTCTGTGCGGCCGTGCTGGACAGTCTGGATGGCCGCGTGGCGCGCATGACCAACACCCAGAGCGCCTTCGGCGAACAGATGGACAGCCTCTCGGACATGGTCAGCTTCGGCGCTGCGCCGGCGCTGATCGTCTACGAGTGGGCGCTCAAGGGCCTGGGCAAGGCCGGATGGATCGCTGCGTTCGTCTATTGCGCCTGCGCGGCGCTGCGTCTGGCGCGCTTCAACACCAACATCGGAGTGGTCGACAAACGCTACTTCCAGGGCTTGCCCAGCCCTGCGGCTGCGGCTTTGGTGATCGGATTCATCTGGGTGCTGGACGACGCCGGCTACAAGGGTGTCTCGATGCTGCCGGTGCTGCCGTGGGTGGCGTTCGCCGTCGCCTTGTACGCGGGTCTGACCATGGTGACCAATGTGCCCTTCTACAGCTTCAAGGATGTCAGCCTGAAGAAGAGCGTTCCCTTCATCGTGATCGTTGCGATTGCGCTGGGCATCGCGGTGATCAACATCCACCCACCGGCGGTGCTCTTCGGCATCTTTTGCGTCTACGGGCTGTCAGGCTATGTGGTCTATGCGATGCGCAAGTCCAAGGGCAAGCCGGTCAGCGTGATCGCCACCTCGACTGACGAACCCGATGAGCGGGGCTTGCACTGACCATGCGGCTGCATGCTATATTCGCTCGCATGACGTCGATCGCCACCCCTTCGCTGCTGCTAGCGCTGCTAGGCACCCGCCGGGCGCGCTGATCGATTTCGTCCGTACCTTACCCGTACACATCTCACCCCGATCAACGGCCCGCCCTGCGCACGCAGCGGGCCGTTTTTCTTTGTGTCCTCCACCGCAACCGAAGAGCCTTCCATGTCCGACCAATTGATCATCTTCGACACCACCTTGCGCGATGGCGAGCAGTCGCCCGGCGCCTCGATGACCAAGGACGAGAAGCTGCGCATCGCGCGGCAACTGGAGCGACTGCGCGTGGATGTGATCGAGGCGGGCTTCGCCGCTTCGTCCAATGGCGACTTTGATGCTGTCAAGACGATTGCCGACCACATCAAGGACTCCACCGTCTGCTCGCTGGCGCGGGCGAACGACCGCGACATCGGTCGCGCTGCCGAGGCGCTGGCCGGGGCCCGGCGCGGCCGCATCCACACCTTCATCGCCACCAGCCCGCTGCACATGGAGAAGAAGCTGCGGATGACGCCCGATCAGGTGTTCGAGCAGGCCAGGCTGGCAGTGCGATTCGCGCGCAATCTGTGTGGCGACATCGAGTTCTCTCCCGAGGACGGCTACCGCTCCGATCCCGACTTCCTGTGCCGCGTGCTGGAGGCCGTGATCGCCGAAGGTGCCACCACGATCAACATCCCCGACACCGTGGGCTACGCCATTCCCGAGCTCTACGGCAACTTCATCAAGACCCTGCGCGAGCGCATTCCCAACTCCGACCAGGCGATCTGGTCGGTGCATTGCCACAACGACCTGGGCATGGCGGTGGCCAACTCGCTGGCCGGTGTGAAGATCGGTGGTGCCCGCCAGGTCGAGTGCACGATCAACGGCCTGGGCGAGCGGGCCGGCAACTCGTCGCTGGAGGAGGTGGTGATGGCGGTGCGCACGCGCCGCGACTACTTCGGCCTGGAGGTGGGCATCGACACCACCCAGATCGTGCCGGCCAGCCGAATGGTCAGCCAGACCACTGGCTTCGTTGTCCAACCCAACAAGGCCGTGGTCGGCGCCAACGCCTTCGCGCATGCCAGCGGCATCCATCAGGACGGCGTGCTCAAGGCGCGCGACACCTACGAGATCATGCGTGCCGAGGATGTGGGCTGGTCGGCCAACAAGATCGTGCTGGGCAAGCTCTCAGGCCGCAATGCCTTCAAGCAGCGCCTGCAGGAACTGGGCGTCGAGATGGCCTCGGAGGCCGAGGTCAATGCCGCCTTCGCCCGCTTCAAGGATCTGGCGGACCGCAAGAGCGAGATCTTCGACGAGGACATCATCGCGCTGGTGGGCGACGAAAGCGTCACCTCCGAGCAGGAGCATTTCCGTCTGGTGGCCCTGAGCCAGCGCTCCGAAACCGGAGAGCGCCCGCATGCCAAGGTCACCTTTTTCGCTGGCGCCAAGGAGGTCACCGCCGAGGCCGACGGCAACGGCCCGGTGGATGCCAGCCTGAAGGCGATCGAGGCCCATGTGCAAAGTGGCGCCGAGATGCTGCTTTATTCGGTCAATGCCATCACCTCGGGCAGCACAGAATCGCAGGGCGAGGTGACGTTCCGGCTGCAGCATGGCGGCCGGGTCGTCAATGGGGTCGGCTCGGATCCGGACATCGTGGTGGCATCCGCCAAGGCCTATCTGGCCGCCTTGAACAAGCTGCAGGGCAACGTGGAGCGGACCTCGGCCCAGTGGTGAGTGGATGGCGCTGCCGAAGGCGCCCCAGGCTACTTTAGGAAAGACACGCAAGTTTTTGATCTTGCGTGTCTTTTTGGTTTCCAATAGACTTCGGATCAGCAGGCACTGATCTCCAGCCCCGACACCGGTTGCGATACATGTTGAATTCGAAGTTGCGCGTGGTAGTGATGGCCGGGCTGGCGGCTCTGGCGCTGGCCCTTGGCGGACCGTCGGCGTCTGCTGCGACCCGCAAGCCCGCAGCCCAGGCCAAGGTCAGCAAGGTGACCAAGCCGGCCCGCAACACAGCCAACGTCAAGGCGCGTGCCAAGGCGCGTCCTGCAGCCGTGCGCCGTCCGGTGGTGGCCCGTGTCGAGGCCCCGGCCCGGCCCTCCTTTGGCCAGTTGTACGGCCTTCACGAGTCCGATGATCCGCTGGACCTGCGCTCGAGCGTGGCTTTCGTGATGGACCAGGACACCAACGAGGTCCTGTTCAGCAAGAACCCCGATGCGGTGTTGCCCATTGCCTCGATCACCAAGCTGATGACGGCCGTCGTCGTGACCGAGGCACGCCTGTCGCTGGACGAATCGCTGACCATCTCCGACGACGATGTCGACACTGAGAAGGGCACCCGCTCGCGCCTGGTTGTGGGCACCCAGCTCACCCGCGGCGAGATGCTGCACCTGGCGCTGATGTCTTCCGAGAACCGGGCTGCCCACGCGCTGGGTCGTCATTTCCCGGGTGGACTGCAGGCCTTCGTGTCGGCCATGAACGCCAAGGCGCGCGCGCTGGGCATGAACGACACCCGGTATGTGGAGCCGACCGGTCTGTCGAGTTCCAATCAGTCCAGTGCGCGCGATCTGGCCACCCTGGTCAAGGCGGCCTACCAGGTGCCATTGATCCGTGAACTGTCCACCTCGCCGGAGTACCAGGTGTCCCTGGGGCGTCGCCAATTGCAGTTCCACACCACCAATCGGCTGGTCAAGAGTCCCGATTGGGACATCGGTCTGCAGAAGACCGGCTATATCAGCGAAGCCGGGCAGTGCCTGGTCATGCAGGCCAGGCTGGCGGGCCGCAAGCTGATCATGGTGCTGCTGGATTCGGCGGGCAAGTACTCGCGCATCGGCGATGCTGAGCGCATCCGCCGCTGGTTGTCCGGCGCGCCGGAGCAGATGTCCGCACACCCCGTTGCTGCGGGTCGCAGCGCCGGCTGAGCCGGGGCTTCAGGCGGTCGGGGCGGGGCCCCGGAATCCCAGCGAGGCCGAGATCTGTGCGGCCGTGGCCTTGACACGCTCCAGCCAAGCCTCTTCGATGCGGTCGGCGGGCGACGAGATCGACAAGCCTGCCACCAGCTTGCCCTGGTCATCGAAGATGCCTGCAGCCATGCAGCGCACGCCCAGTTCCAGTTCCTCGTCATCGCGAGCCAGGGACTCGCGCCGCACCTTCACCAGTTCGCGCTCCAGCGAGGGCAGGTCGGTCAGGCTGTTGCGGGTGTGGCCTGCCAGGCCGGTGCGGGTGGCATAGGCGCGCACGCGCTGCGGATCGTCCCAGGCCAGGAAGAGTTTGCCCACCGACGTCAGGTGCAGCGGCGCCCGGCCGCCCACGGCGCGCACCACCTGCATGCCCGATCGCTCGCTGTAGGTGCGCTCGATGTAGACGATCTCATCGCCCTGCCGCACCGACAGGTTCACGGGCTGGTGGGTCAGCTTGTGCAGCTCGCGCATCGGTGCCAGCGCGGCATCACGCACATCGAGGCGGGCCTTGACCAGGTTGCCCAGCTCCAGCAGGCGCATGCCCAGCCGGTAGCTGCCGGCTTCCGGGCGGTCCACGAAGCGGCCGACGGCCAGGTCGTTGAGGATGCGGTGGGCGGTGGATGGGTGCAGGCCGGTCCGCTCGCTGAGCTCCTTCAGCGGCACCGGGTCCTGGTGCGCAGCCAGTTCGTCCAACAGCGAGAACGCGCGGGCCAGCACCTGGATGCTGGGGGTCTGGTTGTCTTTGCGGGTCATGGTGTACCGAGGACGGTGTGGACCCTATTTTGCATGGCGAAACGCTGGTTTCGTCAAGTGGATGGAGATTTCATTCGACAGAGTGCGGCCGCAGCCTCGCGACCCGAACGAATCGCACCTTCCAGGGTGGCCGGGTAGGGCCCTTGCACATAGTCGCCGGCCGCCCACAGCCGCGGCGCGACGGCCATGGAAGGGCGCTGCAGACCGGGTGTGCAGGCAAAGGTTGCGCGCTTCTCGATCCGTACGTCGCGCAGCTGCGAGGGGCGGTCCGGTCCGAAGGTCCGTTGCCACTGCGCCAGCAAGGCCAGTCCGGCGGCCTGGCTGCCCTGCTCGACCAGGGCGCCGGCACCACTGGCCACCAGCGTATACAAGCCCGGCGGACCGCCCAGTACCGACAGGTCGAAGGCAAACTGCGCCGGTCCTTCGGTGAGCCGCAGCATCGGCTCGTTCCAGCGCTGTGCCGGCGCCTCGATCCAGGCTGTGGCGATGGGTTGGTAGTCGATCGCGGCGGCCTGGGCACTCCATCCCGGCGCATGGGGCTCAACAAGGCGGGCCGCTTCGATGGCGCTGCAGGCCAGGATCACCTGGTCGAAGCGGCCCCGGTCGTCGAGTCGCCAGGCGCCGTCACGTCCCGGACCGGGTGCAAGTTCCCTGACCCGGTGTCGGACGTGCCAGACCACACCATGGCGCTCCAGCCATGCCAATGCCGGCTGCGGAAACAGTGCGTTCAAGGGGGCGCGGGGCAGCAGCAGGTCGGCACTGCCCGGGCCGCCAAACAAGGCGTCACGCAACACCGTCAGCATGACCTGGGCACTGGCCTGATGGGCTGGCGTGTTCAATGCGGCAACGCACAGTGGCTCGATCAGGGCCTGGTAGACCGAGGCCGGACATGCCCGCGCAAACGCCTGCACGCTGTGGTCTGGCTCGCAACGGAAGCCACGAAGCCGCCAGCCCAGGGCCATGAGCAGCAGCGTCAGGCGATCGGGCCAGGGGCAGTCGCGCCAGCGCAGCACGCCCAGGGCGAAGGCCCACAACGCGGGGCCGCGCCCCAGCGCCAGACCCTGCCCATGCGGGTCGCGAAGGGACAGCGGCGTGCGCAGCAGCACGGCGTCGGGGTCGACGCCGATGCGGCGCATCAGCGCCAGGGTGTCGTGATAGGCGCCGATCAGGATGTGCTGGCCATTGTCCTGTGCAGGCAGCCAGTCGGAGGGCCCGGCACGTGCACGGCCGCCGGCCTGGGCGGCCATCTCGACGAGCTCGACCGAGTGGCCGGCATC
>JAFLDI010000107.1 GCA_017302485.1 Burkholderiales bacterium
TTGAGCTTCTTGAATCTGAAAACCATGAAGTGCGATCGCTCGTCCGATATTAAATGGCGTTTGCGTTTTATCTGCAATCAAATCAGAAGGAGTCGCAACGCCCAAAAGCGCAAACGTGAGCCGATGGCCAGGACAAGTTCGAGAAGGAGCACGGCGTCAAGCTGGGCTTCATGAGCTTCTTCGTCAAGGCCGCCGTGGCCGCGCTCAAGCGCTACCCGGTGCTGAACGCCTCGGTCGATGGCAATGACATCGTCTACCACGGCTACTTCGACATCGGCATCGCGGTGGGCTCGCCGCGCGGCCTGGTGGTGCCCATCATCCGCAATGCCGACCAGCTGAGCTTCGCCGACATCGAGAAGAAGATCGGCGAGTTCGGCCAGAAGGCCAAGGACGGCAAGCTGGGCATCGAGGAGCTGTCGGGCGGCACCTTCTCGATCTCCAACGGCGGCACCTTCGGCTCGATGCTGTCGACCCCGATCATCAACCCGCCGCAGTCGGCCATCCTGGGTGTGCACGCCACCAAGGACCGCGCGGTGGTCGAGAACGGCCAGGTCGTGGTGCGCCCGATCAACTACCTCGCGATGTCGTATGACCACCGCATCATCGATGGCCGCGAGGCCGTGCTGGGCCTGGTCACGATGAAGGAAGCGCTGGAAGACCCGGCCCGCCTGCTGTTCGACATCTAAAGAAGCGGCACATCCGCCTGCTGCGCGACCCGATCTCGCGCCTGCGCTCCTCGCCGTACGGGTGTACGGCTGCGGTGCTCAACGCAAGCTCGGGCCGCTCGCGACGGCGGCTGCACCACTTCTTTCCCCTCAGGAAAGAGACCAACACATGTCCAAGCAATTCGACGTCGTCGTGATCGGCGGCGGCCCCGGCGGCTACATCGCTGCCATCCGCGCGGCCCAGCTGGGCTTCAATGTGGCCTGCATCGACGAGTGGAAGAACGCCGCTGGCGGTCCGGCCCCGGGCGGCACCTGCACCAACGTCGGCTGCATCCCGTCGAAGGCGCTGCTGCAGTCGTCCGAGCACTTCGAGCACGCCACGCACCACTTCGCCGATCACGGCATCTCCACCGGCAAGGTCGAGATGGACGTGGCGAAGATGATCGCCCGCAAGGACGGCGTCGTGAAGCAGAACAACGACGGCATCCTCTACCTGTTCAAGAAGAACAAGGTCAGCTTCTTCCACGGCCGCGGCTCCTTCGTCGCGGCCAAGGACGGCGCCTACGAGATCAAGGTGGCCGGCGCTGCCGAGGAAGTGATCGTCGGCATGCAGGTCATCGTCGCCACCGGCTCGAACGCCCGTGCGCTGCCCGGCGCCGAGTTCGACGAGGTCAATGTGCTGAGCAACGACGGCGCGCTGCGCGTCGGTGCCGTGCCCAAGAAGCTGGGCGTGATCGGCTCGGGCGTGATCGGCCTGGAAATGGGCTCGGTCTGGCGCCGCCTGGGCGCCGAGGTCACCATTCTCGAGGCCCTGCCCACCTTCCTGGGTGCGGCCGACGAAGGCGTGGCCAAGGAGGCGCTGAAGGCCTTCACCAAGCAGGGCCTGAAGATCGAGCTGGGCGTCAAGATCAGCGAGGTCAAGAACGGCAAGAAGGGCGTCACCGTGTCCTACGCCAACGCCAAGGGCGAGGCACAGGAGCTGGCGGTGGACAAGCTGATCGTCTCGATCGGCCGTGTGCCCAACACCACGGGTCTGAACACCGAGGCGGTCGGCCTTCAGCTCGATGAGCGTGGCGCCATCGTGGTGGACGACGAGTGCCGCACCAACCTGCCCGGCGTGTGGGCGGTGGGTGACGTGGTGCGCGGCCCGATGCTGGCGCACAAGGCCGAGGAAGAGGGTGTTGCGGTGGCCGAGCGCATCGCCGGCCAGCACGGACACGTCAACTTCGCCACCGTGCCCTGGGTCATCTACACCAGCCCCGAGATCGCCTGGGTCGGCCGCACCGAGCAGCAGCTCAAGGCCGAAGGCGTGGCCTACAAGGCGGGTCAGTTCCCGTTCCTGGCCAACGGCCGGGCGCGCGCGCTGGGCGACACCACCGGCTTCGTGAAGATCATCGCCGATGCCGCGACGGATGAGATCCTGGGCGTGCACATCATCGGCCCGATGGCCTCGGAGCTGATCGCCGAGGCGGTGATGGCGATGGAGTTCAAGGCCAGCAGCGAGGACATTGCCCGGATCTGCCACGCCCATCCGTCGCTGTCCGAGTCGACCAAGGAAGCCGCACTGGCCGTCGACAAGCGCACCCTGAACTTCTGAGCGGCGACGCCGATAAGAAGTTACCCGCAAGGGCGGCGCAAGCCGCCCTTGTTCGTCTGAGACTCCTGCGATGACGACCGTCACCGAGCTGTATCACCAGACCTTGTCCGAGCGCGGCTACCAGAGCGACCCGGCGCAACTGCGCGCCGTGGCCGCGCTGCAGCGTTGCCAGGACGAATGGGCGGCCTACAAGGCCCGGCGCAGCAATGCGATCACCAAGGCCCTGGTGCGTCCGCCGATCCCTCGTGGCGTCTACATGTACGGTGGCGTGGGCCGCGGCAAGAGTTTCCTGATGGATGCCTTCTTTCAGGCCGTACCGCTGACCCGCAAGACGCGCCTGCACTTCCACGAGTTCATGCGCGAAGTCCACCGTGAACTGCAGGACCTCAAGGGGCTGCAGAATCCGCTGGACGAACTGGGCAAGCGCATTGCCCGGCGCTATCGGCTGATCTGCTTCGACGAGTTCCACGTGGCGGACGTCACCGACGCCATGATCCTGCACCGGCTGCTGGAATCGATGTTCGCCAACCGCGTGTCCATCGTCACTACCTCGAACTTCGTGCCCGACGGCCTCTACCCGAACGGCCTGCACCGCGACCGCATCCTGCCGGCGATCGAGCTGCTCAAGGACAAGCTGGAGGTGATCAACGTCGACAACGGCACCGACTACCGCCAGCGCACGCTGGAGCATGTCCAGCTCTACCACACGCCGCTGGGCGGTGGCGCCGACCAGGCGATGACGCAGGCCTTCGAGGAACTGGCCGAAGCGCGTGACGAGTCACCGCTGCTGCACATCGAGCACCGCGAGCTGCGGGCACGCCGGCGCGCCGGCGGGGTGGTGTGGTTCGACTTCCAGACCCTGTGCGGCGGCCCGCGCTCGCAGAACGACTACCTCGAACTGGCCAGTCAGTTCCACACCTTGCTGCTGTCGGACGTGCCCCAGATGCCAGTGCGTATGGCCTCCGAGGCGCGGCGTTTCACCTGGCTGGTTGATGTGCTCTACGACCGCCGGGTCAAGCTGATCATGTCGGCCGAGGTGTCGCCCGAGCAGCTGTACCTGGAGGGCCCACTGGCGCACGAGTTTCCGCGCACCGTGTCGCGGCTGAACGAAATGCAGTCACGTGAGTTCCTGGCACTCGAGCGCCGCGAGGTGGACACGCGCCTGACCTGAGGGCTACTTGATGGGCTCCACCCGCACCAACGCCAGCGACAGGTTGTCGCCCGTGCCTCGGGCTCGCTGCCTGGCCTTGCTGATCAGCATCTCGCTGGACTCGCGCGGGTTCAGCGCATTGACGATGGCCCCCAGTTCCTTGCTGCTCAGGTAGTGCCAAAGGCCATCGGAGCAGGCCAGCAGGGCGTCACCCAGTTCCAGCCGGTCGATGCGCTGCGTGGCGACAGGCGGGTCCTGCTGGGTGCCCAGACAACCCGTCAGCAGGTTGGACTGCGGGTGGGTATTGGCCTGCGCCTCGGTGATCTTGCCCTCGTCGATCAGGCGTTGGACATAGGAATGATCGATGGTGCGCCGCACCAGCTCCGCGGCGCGGAAGTGGTAGACCCGCGAGTCTCCCGCATGCACGGTCCAGGCGCTGCGGTCGGGCAGGATCAGGAAGGCCGCCAGGGTGCTGTGAGGCTCCTCGTCGGCGGTGATGGCGGTCAGCTTGATCATCAGGTGGGACTCGACCACCAACTGCTTGAGCATGGCTTCGGCATCGTCGTCAACCGGGTTGAAACGATCAAAGACCTGCCGGGCCGTCAACACCACCTGGTCGGCCGCGGTTCGGCCGCCACTCTTGCCACCCATGCCGTCGGCGACCAGCGCCAGCAGGCAGCCGGACACCCGGTGGTGAGGAATGATCTCGACCTGATCCTGCTGATAGGCGCGGTCGCCCTTGTGCAGGCCGGTCGCGGCGGTCAGCCGGTAAGCCTGGGTGCTGAGGGTGCTCATGGGCCGCAATATAAACTGTCGACCGACACTGCGCCGCCCCTCGATGACGGAGAACCTCCATTCCCCCCAACGCCGCCTGATCGAGTTGCGCATCGAGCACGCCGATCTGGACAATCTGATCGACCGGACGGACCCCCTGACACCGCTGGATGAGCTGACCCTGCGGCGTCTGAAGAAGCGCCGCCTGCTCCTGCGCGACCAGATGGCAGTGCTTGAGGCCACGCTCGAGCCCCCGGAGCCCGCCTGAATGTCCGATGCCGACCTGCCTGCGGCTGTGGCGCAGGCCTTTGCCGCAGAGGGTGCCCTGGCACGCGCGGCGCCGGGCTATGCGCCCCGCCAGCAGCAACTGGAGATGGCCCAGGCGGTGGCTGACGCCATCGACGGCCGGGCCAGTCTGGTCACCGAGGCCGGCACCGGCGTTGGCAAGACCTTTGCCTACCTGGTGCCTGTGCTGCTGTCCGGCCAGCGCACCCTGGTCAGCACCGCCACCAAGAACCTGCAGGACCAGCTGTTCCTGCGTGATCTGCCGCGCCTGAAGGACGCGCTGCAGGTGCCGGCCAGCGTGGCGCTGCTCAAGGGGCGGGCCAGCTACCTCTGTCGCCACCGCCTGGCACAGGCGCGCGAAGGCAGCAGCTTCGCCGAGCGCAGCTCGGTGCGAGCCTTGTCCCGGATCGAGCAGTGGGCCCAGGTCACTCGCAGTGGTGACATGGGCGAGCTCGACGGGCTGGATGAACGTTCAGAGCTGATTCCACTGGTTACCTCAAGCCGCGACAACTGCCTGGGCGGCGAGTGCCCGGAGTTTGTCAACTGTCACCTGATGAAGGCGCGCCGTGACGCCATGGCGGCCGATGTGGTGGTGATCAACCACCACCTGTTCTTCGCCGATCTTTCGTTGCGTGACAGTGGCGTGGCCGAGTTGCTGCCCACCGTGGATGTGGCGGTCTTCGACGAGGCGCATCAGATGGTCGAGGCTGGCGTGCAGTTCCTGGGCCAGACCCTGGGCACGGGTCAGGCGGTCGATCTGGCGCGCGACCTGGTGGCGGCCGGTCTGCAGCATGCGCGCGGACTGGCGCCGTGGCAGGAGTTGTCTGCCACGATCGAACTCGCCGCGCGCGAGCTGCGGTTGGCGGCGGCCCAGGGCCTGCCCGAGGTCCGGGCCCAGCTCAAGCGCCGCTGGGACGAAGCCGCGCGTGCCGATGCGCTGGGCGGTCCGCTCGATCGCCTGGCCGATGCATTGCGCCGTGCCGCCGAAGCGCTGGAGTTGGTGGCCGAGGCGGCGCCCGACTTTCCTCGCCTGCAGGCGCGCGCGCGCGACATGGGCCAACAATGCCTGCGTTTCCAGCGCGAGTGCCCGCCCGAGCGGGTGCGCTGGGTGGATCTGACGACCCATCAGGCGCGTCTGGTCGAGTCGCCACTGGACATCCGAGCCATGATGGGCGAGCAGCGGGCCAGCGGTTCACGGGCCTGGATTTTCACCTCGGCAACGCTGGGCGACGAGCCCGACCTGCGCTGGTTCTGCGAGTCCGCCGGCTTGGACGATGCGCGTCGGCTGCGTGTGGGCAGTCCGTTCGACTACGCCAGCCAC
Source organism: Burkholderiales bacterium (assembly GCA_017302485.1). GTDB lineage: Bacteria > Pseudomonadota > Gammaproteobacteria > Burkholderiales > Burkholderiaceae_C > Ideonella. Next base: position 5,793 of record JAFLDI010000107.1, read on the forward strand.
GCCCGGGTCTATGTGCCACCGCGTTTTCCGCCACCGGGCGAGGACAGCCACCTGACGCTGGTCGGCCGGGCCGCTGCGCACTGCGCCAAGGCGCTGGGCGGGCGCACCTTCGTGCTGACCACCACACTGCGGGCCTTGCGCGTCGTGGCGGAGGCCCTCGAGAATGAGCTTGCGGCGATCGGCAGCCCCTTGAAGGTGCTGGTCCAGGGTAGCGCGGCCAAACGCACCTTGCTTGAACGGTTTGGCGAGGGCGGCAGCGTGCTGGTGGGATCGCAGAGCTTCTGGGAAGGCATTGACGTGCCCGGTGACGCGCTGCAGTGCGTGCTGATCGACAAGCTGCCCTTTCCGCCCCCCAACGATCCGCTGGTCGAAGCCCGCGTGCGGCAGCTCAGGTCACAGGGCCGCGACGCGTTCAGCGAGTACTTCGTGGCAGAGGCTGCGGTATCGCTGAAGCAGGGCGCTGGGCGCCTGATCCGTACCGAACAGGACAAGGGTCTGCTGGTCCTGTGCGACACCCGTCTGCGCGAGAAGGCCTACGGCCGACGCCTGTTGGACGCGCTGCCACCGATGACGCCGCTGGACAGCGGCGAAGAGGCCTTGCAGTGGCTGCGCACGCTGGCCGAGGAACGCGTCGGCTGACAGGCGCCGCGCAAGCTCACCAGAGCTGCCACCAGGGCTTGGTCTGCGCCACTTCGGGCTGCACGAATCGGCTCTTGGGGAAGCTGGTGCTCAGGACGCGGCGGGCGTCGTCGCGCAGCGTATCCAGACCCAGACGGTCATAGGCCTCCGCCATGATGTACAGCGCCTCCTCACCGGCAGGCGCCTGTGGGTAAGCCTGAACAGCCTGCTGGGCGCGGTTGGCGGCTGCCAGCGGCGCACCACGGCGCAGGTAATAGCGCGCCACATGCACCTCGTACTCGGCCAGCGAGTTGACGATGTAGTCCATGCGCACGCGGGCATCTTCGGCATAGCGCGAGTCGGGGAACTGCTCGACCAACTGGCGGAAGGACTGATAGGCATCGCGCGAGGCCTGCTGGTCGCGGTCGCTCAGCGTCTGACCGGCCAGAAAGCCCAGCAGCCCGAGGTTGTCATTGAAGTTGATCAGGCCACGCAGATAGAGCGCATAGTCGACACCCGGGCTGGACGGGTGGACCTTGACGAAACGATCCAGGGTGGACAAGGCCTTGGCCTTTTCGTTGGACTTCCACTGGGCGTAGCCGATGTCCAGTTGCGCCTGCTGGGCCAGCAGCGTGCCGGCGGCGCGGCCCTCAACGCGCTCAAGGGTCCTGATGGCCTGTTCCCAGGAGCCACCGGCCATGTCGTCCTTGGCCTCCGCATACAATTTTTCCGCCGACCTGGTGGCGTCGTCGTCGCGCGGCGTCGAGCTGCAGGCGGCCAGCGCGATCAGGGCCAGGGCCGAGAGAAGGCGTGCCAGAGGGCGCGACGAGTGAGCTGCGGTCATGTCGAAAGGTCTGCGAAGAGGCGGCCGATTATAGGAGGGCTCCTTGGAGCAGACGGGTATCGACGATTCGGAGCTGGATGGCCAGGCGGAGAGCCGAAGCGCAATGGTGCCCGACACCTCGCACGGCGAACGCCTGGATCGCTTCCTGACCCGCCTGGCGCCGGAGTTCTCGCGCAGCCATCTGCAGTCGCTCATCGAGCGCGGACTGGTCCTCGTGGACGGTCTGGCCGTGAGGCAGGCCTCGCGTCGGCTCAAGGCGGCCCTGCCAGTGACGGTGACTCTGGAGTTGCCCGAGGAAAGCCGTGCCTTCGTGCCGCAGGCCATGGATCTGTCGGTGGTGTACGAGGACGACCATCTGCTGGTGGTGGACAAGCCGGCCGGTCTGGTGGTGCATCCGGCGGCCGGCCATTGGACCGGCACCTTGCTCAATGGCCTGCTGGCGCGCGACCCGGTCTTCGCCCAGCTACCGCGCGCTGGCATCGTGCATCGGCTGGACAAGGACACCTCGGGCCTGATGGTTGTGGCCCGCAGCCTGCCAGCGATGACAGCGCTGGTGCGTGATATTGCGGCGCGTACGGTGCGACGGCGCTATCTGGCGCTGGTTCATGGGCGCGTGAGCGCAGAGCCCTTCAGCATCGATGCGCCCATCGGCCGTGACCCCAGTGCGCGTGTGCGCATGGCCGTGGTGGCCGGCGGCAAACCGGCACGCACCGATGTCGAGCGGGTTGCGGTGCGCGGCGCCATCAGTGCGCTGCGTTGTGCCCTGCACACCGGGCGGACCCATCAGATCCGCGTGCATCTGGCGTCGCTGGGGCATCCGCTGGTGGCCGATGCCGTGTACGGCGGTGCGCCGGCACTTGGCATGACGCGGCAGGCGCTGCATGCCACCGAGCTGGGTTTCTCGCATCCGGTCGATGCGCGGCCGATGCGCTTCCAATGCCCGCCGCCCGCTGACCTGGCCCAGGCCTGGCAGGCCGTGCTGGTTGACTGACGGTCCGGTGGGCGAAGCGAGCTACAATGGATGCCCAAGCCCCCCGAGAGTGGGGCGGTCCGACAGGGTCGGCCTGTCCATGACCGCCCGATCTGCCACGTCGGCAGATCCATGCCGGCGGGCTGCCTGAGCCCCTGGTCACGCGTCTGGCCGATGTCGGTCACCGATGTCCGACCTTTCACCGGGGGCCGGCCTTGACCGCCTGACGCGCCGTGGCACCACGCCGGCGCCCGACACATGTGTCCATGAATACCCAGGATGCCAAGCGCGTTCTCGAAACGGCGTTGATCTGCGCCACCCAGCCGCTGTCGCTGCGCGACATGCGTGCGCTGTTCAACGACCAGGTCGGCGTCGATACGCTGCGCCAACTGCTCGATGAGCTCTTGCGTGACTGGAAGGGCCGCGGCGTCGAACTGGTGGCATTGTCCAGTGGCTGGCGCTTCCAGAGCCGGCCCGAGATGCGCGAGTACCTGGACCGGCTGAACCCGGAGAAGCCGCCGCGCTATTCGCGCGCGGCGCTGGAGACGCTGGCGATCATCGCCTACCGCCAGCCGGTCACGCGCGGCGACATCGAGGACATCCGCGGCGTCACCGTCACGACCCAGATCGTCAAGGCGCTCGAGGACCGCGGCTGGATCGAGGCCATCGGCCATCGCGAGACCGCGGGCCGGCCGGCGCTGTACGCGACGACGCGCCAGTTCCTCGACGACCTCGGGCTGGCATCGCTCGACCAACTGCCGGCGCTGCACGTCGGCGATGGTGTCGATGCCGCGGCGCTGCAGGCCTCGCTGCTCGAAGCCGGCCTCGCGGCCGGCG
>JAFLDI010000108.1 GCA_017302485.1 Burkholderiales bacterium
GCCGCGCCGCCGCGCGAGTTCCCGCTGCTGTTCGAGGACGATGCGTTGCTGGTGGTCGACAAGCCGGCCGGCACGGCCGTGCACGGCGGCAGCGGCGTCAGCTTCGGCCTCATCGAACAGCTGCGCCGCGCCCGCCCGCAGGCGAAATTCCTGGAACTGGTGCACCGGCTCGACCGCGAGACCTCGGGCGCGCTGCTGCTGGCCAAGAAGCGCAGTGCACTGACGGCGCTGCAGGACCAGTTCCGCCAGCGCGAGACCGGCAAGACCTACGCTGCGCTGGTGGTCGGCACCTGGCCGGCCAGCAAGAAGGTGATCGACGTCGCGCTGCACAAGTACCTCACGCCCGAGGGGGAGCGCCGCGTGCGCCCGGTGCCGGCCGATCATCCGGAGGCCATGCGTTCGATCTCGCTGGTCCGGGTGGTCCGGGTGTTCCAGGGCTTCACGCTGCTGGACGTGACCATCAAGACCGGCCGCACCCACCAGATCCGCGTCCACCTGGCCAGCCAGGGTCACCCGATCGCCGGCGATGACAAGTACGGCGACTTTGCCCTCAACAAGGCGCTGGCCGCCGGCCGCCAGGTGCCGGGCCTGAAGTTCGAGCGCATGTTCCTGCACGCCCGGCGCCTGTCCTTCGACCACCCCGCCAGCGGCGAGCGCATCACCCTGGAGGCACCGTTGCCCGCGGAATGCGCGACACTGCTGGCCGCTCTGGAACCCCCCGCCCCATGACTGACCGTCCTCGTCAATTCGACCTGATCGCCTTCGACTGGGACGGCACGCTGTTCGATTCCACCGCGCTGATCGTGCGCGCCATCCAGCAAGCCTGCCGTGACATCGGCGTGGCTGTGCCCGACGACGAGCGCGCTTCGTATGTGATCGGCCTGGGCCTGCGTGACGCACTGATGCACGCGGTGCCGGGCCTGCCCGAGGCGCGCTACCCCGAACTGGGCCAGCGCTACCGCCATCACTACTTCGCGGCCCAGCACGAGATCAGCCTGTTCGCCGGTACGCTGGAGATGCTGCACGCCCTGCGCCAGCGCCACCACTGGCTGGCGGTGGCCACCGGCAAGACCCGCCAGGGCCTGAACGAGGCGCTGGCGCACACCGAGCTGAAGGGCCTGTTCGACGGCAGCCGCACCGCCGACGAAACCCTCTCCAAGCCCCACCCGCGCATGCTGGAGGAGCTGATGGCCGAGTTCGGCGTGCCGCCTGAGCGCACGCTGATGATCGGCGACACCACCCACGACCTGCAGATGGCGGCGCACGCCGGCACGGCCTCGGTGGGCGTGAGCTTCGGTGCCCATGACCACGCCGCCTTCGAGCCGCTGGCCCCGCGCTTCGTGGCGCACAGCACCCGCGAGCTGCACGAGTGGCTGCTGAACAACGCATGACGGCCCCTACCGGCATTGCGCTGTGCGCCGCCGACGTGCTGGCCGAGCGCGGCCGTGGCCAGGTGTTCGAGGTGCGACTGTGGGGCCAGCCGGCCCGCGCCTTCGCGCTGCGCTTTGACGGCCGGGTCGTGGCCTATGTCAACCGCTGCGCCCATGTGCCGGCCGAGCTGGACTGGCAGCCGGGCGAGTTCCTGGACCAGGACCGGCGCTGGATCGTCTGCTCGATCCACGGGGCGGTCTACGAACCCGCCAGCGGCCATTGCGTGGCCGGTCCCTGTGTCGGCAAACGCCTGATTCCCTTGCGCGTCGAGGAAGCCGATGCGCAGGTGTATTGGTATCCTAGCCGCGACGTCGAGCCCGTCATCCCCGACGCGCCCACGCCCTTCACCGCGCCCTCGCCATGAATCCCTCCGACGACCTCAATCCCTTCACGCCCGCGCCACCCCCTGCCGAGCCGGCGCCGGCCGCCACGCCGGTGCAACCGGTCGCGCTGGAGCCGCTGCTGCGCGAGTTCAAGGACGAGATGCTGCGCGAGCGTCGCTCGGCGCGGCGCTGGAACATCGCGGTGCGCCTGGGCTGGCTGGCGCTGTTCGTCTTCCTGGTCTGGAGCCTGTTCAGCGTCCAGCAGGGTGCCAAGACCCATCCCAACACCGGCCCGCACACCGCCCTGGTCGAGGTGCGCGGCGAGATCGCCGTGGACACCGAGGCGAATGCCGAGAACCTGGTCGGCGCGATCAAGTCGGCCCTGGAGGACAGCGGCTCCGAGGCGGTGGTGCTGCGCATCAACTCGCCCGGGGGCAGCCCGGTGCAGGCCGGCATCATCAACGACGAGATCCGTCGCCTGAAGGCGCTGCACAAGAAGAAGGTCTACGCCGTGGTCGAGGAGATGTGCGCCTCGGGCGCGTACTACATCGCCGCGGCGGCCGACGAGATCTACGTCGACAAGGCCAGCCTGGTCGGCTCGATCGGCGTGCTGATGGACGGTTTCGGCTTCACCGGCCTGATGGACAAGCTGGGCGTCGAGCGCCGCCTGCTCACCGCGGGCGAGAACAAGGGCATGCTCGACCCGTTCTCGCCGCAGAACGACAAGCAGACCGCCTACGCCAAGGCCATGATCGGCCAGATCCACGAGCAGTTCATCCAGGTGGTGCGCGAGGGCCGCGGCGAACGCCTGAAGGAAACGCCCGAGACTTTCTCGGGCCTGTTCTGGAACGGTGAGGAAGCGGTCAAACTGGGCCTGGCCGATGCCTTCGGCAACCTCGATTTCGTTGCCCGCGAGGTGGTCAAGGCCGAAAACGTGATCGACTACACCCCGCAGGAGAACGTGGCCGAGCGCCTGGCCAAGCAGTTCGGTGCGTCGATCGGCCAGGGCGCCGTGAAGGCGCTGCGCCAGATCGCGCCGATCCGCTGAGCCCTTCAGCGCACCGAGGCCAGCAGGTGATCGAGCGCTGCAGCGACCTCCTCGTCGCTGAGCTTGGGGTTGCCGGCCTTGGGCGGCATCGCGCCCTTGCCCTTGAGGGCGGCGGCCAGCAGGGCCTCGCGGCCTGTTTCCAGGCGTGGGGCCCAGGCGGCCTTGTCGCCGAACTTGGGCGCATTCGCCAGACCCGGCACATGGCACATCGCGCAGTTCTGGTTGTAGACCGTGGCGCCATCGGCGGCCAGGGTCAGCAGCGGCGCGCACAGCGCCAAGCTCAGCATCATTGTCTTCACGGGCTTGTCCTTGGTGGGGGTCACGGGAGGAGCCCCGAGGCGCAAGCGGTGTGCCAGCGACCTGCGTCGGCGCGCAACCGTTTCCGTGCCGCCTGGCGCCCCCCGCGTGACAGGGTTCCCCCGGGGACGGCCTGCTCCTGGCGTGCCAGATCGTGACAGCGCCTGGGCAGGGGCGTGACGCCTGGCGATGCGGTCCAATAGGCGCATGAGCACTCCCCGCCACTGGCTGCGCCGCTTCCAGGCGGCTCGCCTGGCCACCTACCTGATTGCGCTGTGGAAGCTGGCGCGCCACGCCCGAACGCCTCGTCTGGCGCGCTGGGTGGCGTTGGCGGTGCTGGCCTACGCGGTCAGTCCGGTGGACCTGATCCCCGACTTCATCCCGGTGCTGGGCCAGCTGGATGACCTGGTGCTGATTCCCGCCGGCGTGGCGCTGGTGGTGCGGCTCACACCGCACGAGGTCTGGCAGGACTGCCTGCGCGCCGCCGAAACCCAGGCCGAAACGCTGCCGCGGCTGCGTGGGGCCGTGTTCGTGATCGTCGCGATCTGGCTGGCGCTGCTGATGCTGTTTGTCTGGTGGCTGGGCGTCACCGTCTGGCAAGGCGCCTGACTCAGGCGCGCATCAGCGTGCTCTTGCCGAACAGGCTCTCGATCAGGTCCACCGCCAGGTCGGCGGTCTTGTTGCGCAGGTCCAGGGCCGGGTTGAGCTCGACCACGTCCAGGCTGCCCAGCCGGCCGGTGTCGGCGATCATCTCCATGCACAGCTGCGCTTCGCGATAGGTCGGGCCGCCGGGCACGGTGGTGCCCACGCCGGGGGCAATCTCCGGATCCAGGAAGTCGACGTCGAAGCTGACGTGCAGATGGGTGTTGGCATCCAGCGTGGCCAGCGCCAGCTCCATCGCATGGCGCATGCCCATTTCGTCGATGTAGCGCATGTCGAAGACCTCCAGTCCGGCCTGGTGGACAAAGCGCTTCTCGCCCGGGTCGACACTGCGGATACCGATCTGGCGGATCCACTTGGGATGGATGGCCGGTACCTGGCCGCCGATCTCGATCAGCTCGCGCGGGCCATGGCCACACAGGCAGGCCACCGGCATGCCATGCAGGTTGCCGCTGGGCGTGAGCTCATTGGTGTTGAAATCGGCGTGGGCATCCAACCACAGCACCCGCAGCTTCTTGCCGGCCTCGCGGCAATGCCGGGCCACGGCGCTGATCGAGCCCAGGCCCAGACAGTGGTCGCCGCCCAGCAGGATGGGCAGGCGGCCGATCGACAGCTCGCCGTACACCGCCTCATGCACCAGCCGGTTCCAGGCCACCACCTCGGGCAGGTGCCGGTAGCCATCGACCGGAGGCAGCCAGGGATTGGCCGGGCCCGACAGGTTGCCACGGTCGACCACATCGACCCCGTGGCTCTCGAGGATGGCGCCGATGTTGGCCACCCGCAGGGCCTCGGGGCCCATGCTGGCGCCGCGCGCCCCGGCGCCGATGTCGGTCGGCGCGCCGATCAGTGAAACGGATGCATGCATGGGGCGCGATTGTGCGCGCCGACGGACAGAAGTTGCATCGGTCTGATCCGTCCGCCACCGAACAATCGTTGGGCTACCATGCCCGCACGACACCGACACCGGAGGCCCGACATGCCAGTGATTGCCGTCGCCAACCCCAAGGGCGGGGTGGGCAAGAGCACCCTGTCCACCCAGGTGGCCGGTTGGCTGGCCCATCAGGGGCACGCGGTGATGCTGGGTGACCTGGATCGCCAGCAGTCGTCCTGCCAGTGGCGTGCGCTGCGCCCGGCGCACCTGCCCGCCATCGCCGGCTGGGAACTGCGCGAGGGTGGCCTGGTGCGCCCGCCCAAGGGCACCACCCACGCAGTCATCGATACCCCGGCTGGCCTGCATGGCAAGAAGCTTGATGCCCTGTTGCGCATCGTCGACCGGCTGCTGGTGCCGCTGCAGCCCAGCCTGTTCGACATCCAGGCCACGCACGCCTTCCTGCAGGCGCTGCGCGAGCACCCGCGGGCGGCGCACATCGATGTGGCATTGGTCGGCATGCGTGTCAAGGACCACACGATCGCCCGCGAGCGCCTGGAAGAATTTGCGGCGACGCTGCAGGCGCCGATGGTGGCCCTGTTGCGCGACACCCAGAACTACGTGCACCTGGCCGCCCACGGCCTGACCTTGTGGGATGTGGCACCCGGCCGGGTCGAGCGTGATCTGGCGCAGTGGGCGCCGTTGACAGCCTGGTTGTCCCGTCAATAGGGGGCCGCCCGTCAGTGTGGCGTGGGCGGCTGCGGCTAGCATCGGGCCATGGTCCCTGCTGCGCGCCTCGCCAAAGTCCTGCTGGTCGACGACCATCCGCTGATCCTGTCCGCCCTGAAGGCCATGATCGAGCAGATGCAGCCCGGCGTCCGGGTCACCGCCCTGCCCAGTGCCGCAGCACTGCGCGAGGCGCTGCAGGCGGACGCCGAGCAGGATCTGGTGCTGCTCGATCTGCAATTGGGCGATGCGCAGGGGTTCGATCTGCTCAGCGCGTTGCGCAGCGGCTATCCGCAACTGCCGGTGGTGGTGATCTCGGCCTCCGACCGCGCGGTCGATGTGCTGGCAGCGATCGACCTGGGCGCCATGGGCTACCTGCCCAAGCGCATGAGCACCGAGGCTCTGGCCGATGCGCTCAAGTTGGTGATGGAGGGCGGCATTTTCGTGCCGCCGCTGCCGCTGGCCGACCTGATGGCGGTGTCCGGGCCGGGCACGGTGTCGGCGCCCGATGCGGTCTACGCCGGCAAGCTCTCGGTCGATGACCTGGGCATCACGCCGCGCCAGACCGATGTGCTGCACCTGCTGCTGCAGGGTCTGCCCAACAAGGACATCGCGCGCCGCCTGGGCCTGTCGGTCGAAACCGTCAAGGACCATGTGCAGGCGGTGCTGCGCTCGCTGGGCGTGGCGTCGCGCACGCAGGCGGTGCTGGCGGTCTCGCGCATGGGCGCGTCCAAGCGGCGTCTGCGCATCGGCGAGCCGCCACCGGGCGAGGGCGAAGCCTCCGAGTGATTCCGGCTCAGTGCGGCGTGTAGCTCAGCCGCACGTAGATCGGCGCGAAGGCCTCGGCCTGGGTCAGCTCCAGCAGCCGCTCGCGCGCCAGTTCGAGCATGGCGATGAAGGTCACCACCATCACCTGCGGGCCGCGGGTGACATCGAACAGGTCGTGGAACTCCACGAAGCGCTCGCCCTGCAGCCGGCGCAGCACCACGCTCATGTACTCGCGCACGCTGAGCTGCTCGCGGGTGATCTTGTGGTGCTGGTGCAGCCTGGCGCGTTTCATGATGTCGGCCCAGGCGGCGCGGATGTCGTCGGCGTCGACCTCGGGGAAGCGCGGCGTGATTGCCTGCTCGATCGTCACCTGGGCACGCAGCACGTCGCGGCCGAGCTGGGGCAGGGCGTCCAGGCGGGCGGCAGCCAGCTTCATCTGCTCGTACTCCAGCAGGCGACGCACCAGCTCGGCGCGTGGGTCCTCCAGCTCCTGACCGTCCTCGCTCTTCTTGGGCGGCAGCAGCATGCGCGACTTGATCTCGATGAGCATGGCCGCCATCAGCAGGTAGTCGGCCGCCAGCTCCAGGTTGTGGCGGCGGATCTGCTCGACATAGGCCAGGTACTGGCGCGTGACATCCGCCATCGGGATGTCGAGGATGTTGAAGTTCTGTTTGCGGATCAGGTAGAGCAGCAGGTCCAGCGGGCCTTCGAAGGCCTCGAGGATGACCTCCAGCGCATCCGGCGGGATGTACAGGTCGGTGGGCAGCGCGTCGAGCGGCTCGCCGTAGACGCGCGCGACCGGCCGGGGCGCCGGCGACGGGTGCTCGAGGTCGAGGGAGGCTTCGATCGACACGGCGCGCGGCCTCAGGTGTACTTGAGGCCCATCGCCTCGCGGACGTCTTCCATCGTCTGCTCGGCCAGCTCGCGCGCGCGCTCGCAGCCGTCGGCGACGATGTTGCGCAGGAGCTGCGGATCGTCGAGATACTTCTGCGCCCGCTCGTGCATCGGCGCCTGTTCCCTCAGGATCCCGTCGATCACCGGTTGCTTGCATTCCAGACAGCCGATGCCCGCGCTCGTGCACCCCTTGACGACCCAGTCGCGCGTCGGCGCGTCCGAGTAGATCGCGTGCAGCGGCCAGACCGGGCATATGTCGGGATTGCCCGGGTCGCCGCGGCGCATCCGCGCCGGGTCGGTCTGCATCGTGCGGATCTTGCGCGTGACCTCCGCCGGATCCTCCCGCATGAGGATCGCGTTGCCGTAGGACTTCGACATCTTCTGGCCGTCGAGCCCGGGCACCTTCGGCGTCTCGGTCAGGAGCGCCTGCGGTTCGGGCAGGATGACCCGGCGCGATCCTTCGAGCCAGCCGAACAGCCGCTCGCGATCGCCGAGCGAGAGGTTCTGCGTGTCCTCGAGGAGTTCGCGCGCCGCCGCGAGCGACGGCTCGTCGCCCTGCTCCTGGAAGGCGGTGCGGAGCTCGTTGTAGCGCTTCGCCTTCTTGGAACCGAGCTTCTTCACCGCCGCCTTGGCCTTATCCTCGAAGCCGGGCTCCCGGCCGTAGATGTGGTTGAACCGGCGCGCGAGCTCGCGGACGAGCTCGAGGTGCGAAACCTGGTCCTCGCCCACCGGCACCATGTTCGCGCGGTAGATGAGGATGTCCGCGCCCTGCATCACCGGGTAGCCGAGGAATCCCCAGGTCGCGAGGTCGCGGTCCTTGAGCTTCTCCTGCTGGTCCTTGTACGTGGGCACGCGTTCGAGCCAGCCGACCGGCGTGATCATGCCGAGCAGCAGCGTGAGCTCCGCGTGCTCGGGAACGCGCGACTGGATGAACAGCGTCGCCCGATTCGGATCGAGGCCGGCGGCGAGCCAGTCGATCAGCATGTCCCAGACGCTGCGCTCGATGTCCTCGGGCGTCTCGTAGTGGGTCGTCAGCGCGTGCCAGTCGGCCACGAAGAATAGGCATTCGTGCTCCTCCTGCAGCCGCACCCAGTTGCGCAACGCGCCGTGGTAGTGGCCGATGTGCATGCGTCCGGTCGGACGCATGCCGGAGAGCACGCGGTCGGTGAACATGGCGGAACGGGTCAGTAGGGCAGGCGCACGCCGGTGATCGCGCCCACCGCGCCCAGCGCGAGCCGGTACAGCGGGCCCAGCACGACGCCGAGCGCGCCGGTCACGATCAGGACGATGACGACGATGAATCCGAACCGCTCGGTGTTCGAATAGGGAATCGCGAGCGCGCGCGGCAGCAGGCTCACGGCGATGCGCCCGCCGTCGAGCGGCAGGATCGGCAGCAGGTTCAGGACCATGAGCGACACGTTGATCGCGACTCCGACGAAACTCATGTACCGCAGCGCGGCGCTCTCGAACGCACCGCCGGCCGACGCGAACCCGAACAGCACGGCCCAGACGAGCGCCATCGCGAAGTTCGAACCCGGCCCCGCGGCCGCGACCCAGAGCATGTCGCGCTTCGGATGGCGCAGGTTGCCGAAGTTCACCGGCACCGGCTTCGCCCAGCCGAACAGGAACCCGCCGAGCAGATGCGTGGCGAGCGGCACGAGCACGGTCCCGACCGGGTCGATGTGCTTCAGGGGGTTCAGCGTGACGCGGCCCAGCATCCAGGCCGTCCCGTCGCCGAACATCCGCGCCACGTAACCGTGCGCCGCCTCGTGCACCGTGATCGCCAGGACGATCGGGATGGCCGCCAGGGCGATCCGCTCGATCGTCAGGTGATCCATGGCTCGCGCATTCTACCGCACATCGCGCTTCCGGCCGAATCCGGTCAAAGACCCAGCGCGGCCGGGTCCCCCAGCCCGAGACGCACGATGCGGCCGGGCGGTTCGGTCAGATCGACGACCGTCGACGGCACCGCCGCCCGGGGGCCGCCGTCGACGAGCGCGCCGATCCGCCGGCCCAGCGCTGCGGCGATCGCGTCGGGGTCGGCGAGCGGTGTGTCCGATCCGGCGAGGATCAGCGACGAGGACAGCATCGGGCC